>JAAYSQ010000028.1 GCA_012523925.1 Clostridiales bacterium | reverse complement strand
CGAATATTGTAATCTACCCTACTCATTAGCCATCGCCTCCTTCTTAGCTGCTTTTTCTAATTTACGTTGCTTTATTGCATCCTTATCACGCATTATGTAGAATAGTATGATGCTAAAAGTCGCCGTTACTAAAAAGAGTAGTACTGATACAGCGGCTGAATGTCCGTAGTTCCTTGAAGTACCGGGACGAGCCACAAGTTCCTGTATATACATCGTTACAGTTTTAATATACCTGTTCGCCGGATTTGTGCTATTGACGTCGCCCGCCATGAGTCGTGGTATATCGTACATTTGCATACCGCCGATGAGTGACGTGACCAACGTATAGAGCATAATGGGGCGAAGTAACGGGATTGTGATCTTCCTGAAAATCTGTCCATTATTTGCACCGTCAATTTCTGCGGAATCGTATAATGACGGATTTATACCCATAATTCCCGCTATTAAAATAATCATAGTATTACCATACCACATCCAGAAGTTGATAAAGGAAATTATCAGAACGGCTGAGGTAGGTGTTTCTATAAATCTAAATGGATCATCGAGAATGCCCAAGTCCATTAATAGAAGGTTGATAGGGCCCTTTGGATAAGAAAAAAGAGTCTTAAACAAGAGTGAAATACTAGCTGCGGTGATAATATTCGGCATGTAAATCAATACCTTATATATACCTTGAACAGCACCATTCATCTTTACTCGCACATTTGTAAACCATGCCGCTAAAAGAAGTGCGAGAGCTATTTGCGGAACAAAGTTAATTGTCCACATAATAAAAGTATTTCTAAATGCCCCCATAGTAAATTCACCAAAGGCACGGTTATTTTCTACGAGATCTTTAAAGTTAGATAGACCGATAAATTTCGGTCCAATAACGGGTCCCATTACCGGCTTGACATACTGTGTCATACTTAGATAAATAGTGTTTATAAGCGGATAGAGAGAAAAAATTGCGTATACAATAAAAAAGGGCAGTATAAAGAAATACCCATATTTACTATAGCTCACCATCTTCTTAGGAGCCTTAAAATTCTTGTATTTTGATAAACTAGAAGAAGCAATTTTATCTGGAGTTGTATTTGAGGCATTAGTAGGCTTCACATCGCTTATTGCCATAAGTTGCAATGCTCCTTTCCTATATGGATGTGTTAAAATAAGAGAGCAAGTAAGTGCGGGAATTCCCGCCCCCACTTGCTCCGCATAAGTTTAAATCGAGTGCCTATTCTTCGAGTTCGCTGAATGAGTTCATCATTTCTTTCTTGAACTCTTCTATAGCCTTATCTTTGTCAATTGTTCCTTGAACATATTTCTCAACTTGCTCTAGGAATGTGTTGTTAGCTACCTGGTCATATGCTGACATAGCCTTTGTGTCAATTTTAGCGGCAGCTTCTCTAAATAGTGAGTAGTGGTCTTGCCCGCCTAAGAAGTCAAAGCTATATCCGTCATCAATGATGCTTTTGATAGCTTTATCATTGTTAACATAGTCATATGAATCCAAGCTATATTTCTTCATTGAATCTTCATTAACTGTAAAGTATCTGATAATATCTTCAACAATTGTTTTGTTATCACACTTTGGTGTAACTGCTAGCCATGTACCGCCCCAGTAATATGCTTCAGGTCCTTCGATAGCTGCCCAGTCGCCGTATGTTCCAACACCAGGGCCAGGATCATCTTCTGATCCGCCAGCTGAGTTTCCTACCATTGTCCATTGGATGAACCATGTTGAGCCAAAGTATCCGAATACATCGTCGTTACCGACTGCTGCGTTCCATTCTGTTCCCCATGGTTTATACTCTGCTACTAGCTTTTCATCTGTAAGAGTTTTAGCTAGATCCATGAAGAAATCCGGTGTTCCGTCAATTGTTATCTTGTTGTCCTTAACCCATGGATCAGTACGTACTGTTCTAAGTACTTGCCAAATATCATCAATAGAAGTAACCATCTTAGTTTTACCTTCGGACTTCTCGTTGACTAATTTTGCTGTTGCAACAAATGAATCCCAGTCTTTAATTTTTTCCTGAACTTCAGCTGGATCACTTGTACCTAAGAATTTTTCAGCAAGAGATCTTCTGTAAATAAATAGACCAGGTGCTGCCTGCCATGAAGAACCGACAATCTTACCCTTTGAATTTCTAACTACGTCTTTTGTGTAATCATATTGGTTTT
>JAAYSQ010000164.1 GCA_012523925.1 Clostridiales bacterium | reverse complement strand
CTTATGTACCGCTATGTGCGACAACAGAGTGAGAGCGTGTCTACGTTAAATAATAATCATACGATCTTTTCAATACCTACTATGTGATAAATATTAAACTTCGTTACATATAAAATAATATTTATCACATCGATATCGTAATTAAAAGCGTATGATTATTCATCCATAAGAAGACCTTATGTACCACTATGTGCGACAATCGAGCGAGAGCGTGTCTACGTTGGATAAAAATCATATACTTATCAAAAAGCTATCATATGATAAACATTATTCCTTTTCTTTAAAACGAAATACAAACATTAATCCAAAAGCAATAAAAAAGCTTAGAATACAGGATACTAGAAAGCCATAAAATCCTTCCCCCATATAAACAACCATGGTCAGTAAAGAGGGGAAAGCAAACGATACCGCTTTCGCTTTAAAATATCCGACAATCCCTCCTCCGATTGCTCCCGATATACAAGCTGCCAGCATTGGTGTCTTATACGGTATGCTAATACCAAAGAGAACTGGCTCTGTAGTCCCAAGGATAGCAGTAATCGAGGTGGATATTCCTATAGACTTTAGCTTCTTATTTTTTGCCATAATACTTACCGCTGCTGCCACTCCTGCCTGTGCAAACACACCAGGACCGAGCATCGGGAGTATCGTATCTGTCCCATATAGATTAATATTATTAATAATAACAGGTATAATTCCCCACTGTAATCCAACAGAAACCATTGGCTGCCATACAAAACCTAAGCAGATTCCGGCTAAAACCGGACTGAAATTATATAATAACCCATAAGCACTTGCTAACCCATTGCCAATAAAAGTACCAAAGGGTCCAAATATAAGAAATGTAATTGGTGTTACAATAATAATAGCAAGCAATGGCTTTATAAATCCTTTAATTACTTCCGGTAAATAACGTTCCAATGGCTTTTCTACGAAATGAAGTAAAAAAATCGCCATCACAATTGGAATTACACTTGAAGCATAACTAACCTGCTTTACTGGAAATCCGAAAAACTCTAGACCAGTACCACTTTCAAATGCTTTTACAATGTTTGGATGAAGCAAGGCCAAAGCAATCAGAATTGCTGTAAAACGATCCGCACCAATTTGCTTTGCTGTTGTATAGGCCAAGAATACAGGCAAATAGTAAAAAAACCCGTCCGCAAGAGCATATAGAATTTGATAAATGCCATCCGTTTCTAATAAAACGTCCATACTTACCAGTATCATCAAAATCCCTTTTAGCACTGCTGCCGCCATTAAAACATTAATAATAGGGATAAAAATGCCAGATATAATATCAATAATTTTATTAAAGCCAAATTTCTCATTTTTGTCTTTTTGTATTTTGTCCATCTAAGTAGCCCTTCCCTTTATCAAATATAAATAATAGAGTATACAAAGCCTCTAAGTATAAACTGTAAAAACAACTCACATTCTGCACCGAGTACAAAATGTGAGCTTAAACACTTAGGTTAATTTTATAAATGTATCAATCATTTCTTCATAGGAGCGAAGACTGATTCTCCAGAATTCTGGATCTTCTAAGTCAATCTCTGCTTGCTTCGCTACATCTTCCACAGTCATTACGGTTGTCGCCTTAAGTAAAGCCCGGTATTTAGGAAGAAATGCTTCTCCCTCCGCTTTATATTTCTCATATAACCCTTTGGCAAATAGACCACCAAAGGCATATGGGAAGTTATAGAAGCTTAAGTTCTCACTATAATAGTGGCTCTTAACAATCCACATATATGGATGAAGATAGTTTGGATCAAGACCGTCACCATAGGATTCCTTCTGTGCCTGCAACATGATTTCATTCAGCTGGTCAGCAAATAGAAAACCTTCCTTACTCTTTTCAAATACTGCACTTTCAAACAGATAGCGGGAATAGATATCAACAATTATTTGTGTTACATTCTGAAGCTGGTCTTCGATTAGTGCCAACTTTTCCTTCTCATCTGCTTCCTCAATAGCGGATTCCATTACAACTGCCTCATTGAAGGTGGAAGCGGTTTCCGCTACCGGCATACTATAATCCGTATTGAGCGGTAGGTGATCCTCAATCATCATGCCATGATAAGCATGACCCAATTCATGGGCAAGTGTTACAACATCACCGAAGTTACCTGTAAAGTTAGTAAGAATACGACTTTGCTTAACGAAAGGAATATTCTCACAAAAAGCACCGCCAACCTTTCCCTTTCTCGGATAGAAATCAATCCATTCTTTATCAAAGGCTTCTTGCATCATATCAGCAATATCCTGAGAGAAACTACTAAAATGCTTAATCAAATAATCTCTTGCTTCTTCAATTGTAAACTTACGACTGCTCTCTCCCATCGGAGCAAACAAGTCATACCATGGTAAACCATTGGAATGCCCTAGCACCTTTGCCTTATGCTTTAAGTACCTACGAAATGCCGGTAGATATTCCTTAATCGCCTGTAATAGTGCGTCCAAGGTTTCCTTCTTCATTCTTGACTGCTGTAAGGTCAATTCCAAAGGAGACTCATAGCCTCTTAAATCGGAAATGGTATTTACTTGCGTCTTGATATTGTTCAGGGAAAAGCTTACAGCATCCTTGATTTTCTCCATGGATTTTAGCTCTGCCTCATAAGCTTCCTTGCGAACTACAGGATCTTTGTCATGAGCAAGATTTCGGATTTCTGGGAGGGTTATTATCTCTCCCTTATATTCCACTTCCAAAGTAGAAGTTAAAAAACTCTGCATACTGTTCCAAGCAGAACCAGCAGAGATATTGAGTTTTGATATCACATCCTCAACATCATCGCTTAGCAGATGCTTGGCTTCCTCTTTGATCTCACTAATTATAAATTCATACCCTTTTAACTTCGGATATTTCCTGAAGATTTCTTCCAGATTCTCTGCTCTGGCAATATATTTCTTAATCGCGGCTAATGCTTTGGAAGCTTCACTCACCTGCTTCTCAATAGCATTCACTTGGTTTGTTATTTCACTATCGGAGGTGTTTGTGCTTTGCTTTAGCACAGTATAAGAAATCAGCATATAAGACAGAATATGATACCTCTCCAAGTATTCCACTGCTTTAACAAGATCTTCTTCCCTAAAAGAACTGAATTGTAGTGTCTCGCCGAAGGCCTTCAACTCATTCGTAAGAGATGTTAACTCTTCTTTATCCTTTTTATATTTTGCATCATCAAATCCTTTGTATAAAATATCCAATGACCATTCCTTATTCACGCCTAACGCCCTCTCTTTCTAGATTAAGTAAGTGTTCCTTTAAGTCAAGTCCACCGCCATATCCCGTCAGACTACCATCGGCGCCTATCACCCTATGGCATGGGATCATAATTAAAATCGGATTACGATTATTCGCCATTCCAACCGCCCTAGATGCTTTCGGGTTGCCAGCTTGGACTGCCACTTGACCATAACTTCTTGTTTCTCCGTATGGAATTGTTTGTAATACATTCCAAACATTTCTTTGAAAATCGGTTCCTTTCGGATTCAATGGTACACTAAATTCCTTACGTCTACCATTTAGATATTCCATTAATTCTTCGTATGCCTTTCGAATTAATCCTGTCTCCTTCATCTCAATAGTAGAAACAGGAAATTCCAAAGAAAGTAAATCAATCTCTGTAATAGCATTTCCATCCTCTGCTATTCTTATTTTCCCAATCGGTGTATCATAGATATATGTATGCTCCAAACTTAACCCTCATTTCTATGTAAGTAATAATTCTATTTATTCTAACTATTAATACTTATGGGTAATTGTAGCATAATCGAAAGTCATTGTGAAATCATTTTTTTATTGATGTTAACCATTAATTTAGGGCTTATCCTTCTGATTCTTTATGGACTATTAGGACAAATTGAAATAAAGACAAAATATCACATTACAGAACATAAGAAAGAAGCGATATTCCATAGATACACCTTCCAATACCGGATTTATCCTACTTAACTAGAATAGATGAACAGTTAAAATCCCCGCTAATTAGCGGGGATTTGTTATATAATATTTTAATTTAAATGACATTAATGATAAGCCACTCGAAGAATAATTTTCCCAAAATGGGAAAAGGTATCATAAATTACCCCGCTCCAGCGACGTCGCTCAAAATAGTCATCCTCAGCTGCGGTATTGCACTTAGCAATTGCTTTCATGCTTCCCTGGTAAATTAGATAGGCTTCTAACATATTTTCTAAATCTTTAATCGCTAAGACATTGCGAATATTTAATAGATAGGTTACAAATTCAATACATGTAAAGGAATTCTTTATCTTTAAACTTTTATTCATTACTGATAATACGGCATTAATTGTATTATATAGCATAATATCCCTGTGTTCACGAAAATACTTGATTGCTTCCTTCATTCTGTCATATTCCTCTTTGGACACAGATACCTTACATACTTTGATGGTAACATCCTTATTATCTTTTAAATAACGCTCTGGATACTCTACAACGAATCCTCCGGAAATTGGCGAATTAACATGATATCTAGCAAAGGAATACATCTCTCTCAAATCTGAATGAAAAGCTAATGCTACATGGTTATAACAATTCCTTGTGAAAAATCGAATTAATTTTCCCATATTAGTATTCGTCGTGAGGAATACCACATAGACATCTTTGTTTTTAGAAGCGCTAATCGGCATCATAACTTTCTCCCCCTATTGATATATGATAACGCTTTTTTCTTTTGAAATATTATTATACAATTAAATTCACTATTTGTAAAATCCATAAAAAGTTATAAATAATAATATTGACTTTACACTAATAATTATCTAAAATCCAATTGTACACTATTGAATTGAGAAATATAATAATTTAGTTTAATACAGAACGGAGAGTGTTTCTCGTGAAAGAAACGAATTCATCTTTTAAAAAAAAAGCTGTAAGTGCAGACAGTATAGAAGCAGTTAGCGGATATAACGCTTTATCGCTAGATAACCAACTTTGCTTTTCTTTATACGTCTGTTCTAAGGAAATTATCAAAAAATATAAACCACTTCTGGCCCCTTATCATCTTACCTATACTGGCTATATAGTCATGATGGCCCTTTGGGAAGAAGATAATATTACGGTCAAAGAACTGGGGAAAAAGCTCTACTTAGATTCCGGTACTCTGACACCTATGTTGAAAAAGCTAGAAGCCCTTCATTATATCAAGCGTGTTCGCAGTCATACGGACGAACGAAATGTATATATTCAATTAACTAAAAAAGGAATAGACTTAAGAGAAGAAGCAGTTCATATTCCGGATAAATTAGTCTGCTCAATGAATCTTGATTTGGAAAGGGGTAGACAACTTCTGGAGGAACTTCATCAGATGATGCGATTATTTACAAACGGATCTTGATTAGTAAAAGTTAATCCATTGGATTATTCAACTTCTTATGATAATATAGTCTAGTTACTATTAGATAGGCAACCGACGAAAAGGAAGATACAATTGCAAAATGACTTTACAAAAGGAAGCGTAATAAGTAATATAGTAAAACTTGCCGCTCCCATGATTGTGGCACAAATTGTTCATGTTCTCTACAATATTGTTGACCGAATATATATTGGCAGAATGCCAGAAAACGCTACATTAGCTATGACAGGCGTAGGTTTAACCTTGCCTATAATATCAATTATTATTGCTTTTACAAATCTTTTTGGCATGGGAGGTGCTCCACTAAGTTCCATTGCCCGTGGAAAAGGGGATACTGAGGAAGCCGAAGCAATTATGGGTAATTGCTTTGTATTATTGATAGGCTGTGGTATAATTCTTACAATATTAGGACTTATCTTTAAGGAACCAATTCTCATGCTGTTTGGAGCCAGCGCAGAGACTTTCCCCTATGCCAATGATTATATAACTATTTATCTTTTGGGAAGTATCTTTGTCATGATTGGTCTTGGCATGAATAGCTTTATCAATGCCCAAGGCTTTGGAAAGACCGGTATGATAACCGTCCTAATCGGCGCAATCACGAATATCATCCTTGATCCTATTTTTATCTTTACTTTTGATATGGGCGTAAGAGGTGCGGCGATTGCAACCATTATTTCGCAATTTATATCCTCTGTTTGGATACTAATCTTTCTCTGTGGAAAAAGAACAATCTTAAAATTAACATTAAGAAACTTTAGATTAAAGAGACGCCGTGTAAAAAAGATTGTTGCACTAGGTTTCTCTGGTTTCGTGATGGCATTAACCAATAGTACCGTTCAGATTTTGTGTAATGCGAGTCTACAATTCTACGGTGGAGATCTATATGTAGGTATTATGACAGTGATTAATTCCATTCGAGAAGTAATCTCATTACCAGTTACCGGTTTCACCAATGCAGCACAACCCGTGATTGGTTACAATTACGGAGCCCATTCATATAACAGAGTACGTTCCGCGATTAAATTCATGTCTATTGTATGTGTTGCTTATACTTTATTGGCTTGGGGAATCCTGTATCTGTTCCCTGTATTTTTTATCCGTATATTTAATCAAAATCCTGAGTTAATCAGCAAAGCACTCCCTGCCCTGCGAATATACTTTTTTGGATTTTTTATGATGTCATTACAGTTTTCAGGACAATCCACCTTTGTTGCCCTAGGAAAATCAAGGCATGCCATCTTCTTCTCCTTGCTTCGTAAGGTGGTTATCGTAGTACCCTTAACCCTGATACTTCCACGAGTTATGGGCCTTGGCACTACGGGTGTCTTTCTTGCGGAACCGGTATCGAATTTTATCGGTGGGGCTGCCTGCTTCCTAACAATGCTGGCAACGGTTTGGCCTGAACTAAAAGAATGATAATAAGGATATTAATCTTTGAGTCTCTGTGAATTAACTCTTTTTGATAAACTGTGTACTACATTTGGGGCAGGTGATTTGAATCCTGCCTTTTCCTCTTGGAATGCGAATTTTCTGTGTACAAGTGGGGCACTTGTAGATATGATATCGCCTTCTCTGTGAAACAGTATTCTTACCTTTACGGAAAACATTTATGACTTGATTCTTATACCGTAGGTATAGGTTATTCTCATAAAATCTCTTATTATGATTTCTTGAAAACATCCGAAAGTAACAGTAGACTAACACAAGCAATGCTATGGAGTATAGAATAATACCACCAAAAAAGTTAGAAATAATTAAAATAATCAAAGAAATTGCAAGTAAAAACTTATTTAATGGATCAATCCCATATCTTCCTACCATCATATTTCTTAACCAATTCATTATCATTTATCAATCATTCCTTTCCCATTTAATCTATATTGGGTTAGAGTAACAAAAGCCTTCTGTAAAATTAGAGCACGATATTTAATATCTATGCTTTTGATACCATAATTCATTAACCACATTAGGCTGTACTAGAAATCCCCTATAATATTTCATCATATCCATCAATCAAAGTATAGTCAAATTAATTTTCTAGGTTATTCCTAAACTTTATATAAACTTGATATAAATGATCTAGCGCGAGTGCATTATCCTAATGTGAACTTCGTTCAAATATGTGGAGCGTTATTTATTAGGAATTGCCAATATTTTATAATTAAAAAAAGGCTGTTTAATTCCCACTAATGAATTAAACAGCCTAATTGTATGTAATCATTTAGTAAAACCTATTTTAAGCTACGCTATTCAAACTTGAATGTATTAATCAAGATCCCATATACATAAAATCAATAAGTCTCTTAATATCATCTTTATCATATGCTACAATCTCTAATTCATCGATTTTACCGTCGGAAAATACATTTGCCAATGCAACATATTGTGAAAGCTTTGATTTTAAATTCAAACGATCGCCTTCACCTGTAACCAATTCTACTTTACCCTTACACTCATCGATCATTTTAAAGAAAGCATTGATATCTTTAATATTCATAATTTTCATAAATCATCCACCCTTTCGCTAATAAATAACCTATTTATTACAATTTCAATATACCATAATCTTCATACATTATCTAGTACTTTCAATAACTTAGCGAGTTTTTAAAGCTTTTATTTTTAAAAATCTTATATAAACAAATAGAAGTTATCCATATTGATAAATACTTTGCAAGTATCTTATCAGCCATGGATAACTTCTATCTTAATCTCTATATCTAACTGACTTTCTTCTTCAATGCTTCGTCCAAGGTATGCCAAGCTAGAACGGCACATTTTACACGAGCTGGCATATTGGAAATATTCTTAAGTGCAAGGGCTTCCTCCAAGATATCCAACTGATCTTCATCGGTAATCTCTCTTTTGATCATACCAAGGAAGGTCTCTATTACTTGCTTTGCCTCTTCTATGGGTTTCCCCCTCAGAAGATCAATCATAATAGAGGTAGATGCCTGTGATATCGCACATCCTACTCCGGTATATCCAGCATCTTCAATGATACCATCTTTAATTTTTAGTTCTAGTTCAATCTCATCACCACAGCTAGGATTGTGTCCTTTTTCAACAATATCTGCTCCTGCAATATGGTGTTTATTATGATTGGAAAGATTATGTTCTGTAATTATCTCAGAATATAAACTATTTAGATCCATAACCTAACCACCTCCTTGTACTAGCTAGAGCTTCTGCCAACCGATCTACATCCTCTTTTGTATTATATAAGTAAAAGCTTGCTCTACAGGTTGCATTTACCTTCATATAACGCATCAAGGGTTCTGCACAATGGTGACCTGCCCGGATAGCCACTCCATAAGCATCAAGGATTGATGCTACGTCATGAGGATGCACATCTTCTACATTAAAAGAAAGTACACCCGCTTTTTTCGTGATATCCTT
>JAAYSQ010000163.1 GCA_012523925.1 Clostridiales bacterium | reverse complement strand
TGGTAACGCTCAACCAGGGTAACGATATCCGATTTTTTATTGTTACCAACCACAATATCAACACTGCTATCCTCAAGCAAAGCTTCCTCAGAAGCCTGTACATAACAACCAACTGCTGCAATAATCGCCTCTGGATTTCTCTTCTTTGCTTGATGCAGCATCTGACGTGATTTGCGATCTGCGATATTAGTTACCGTACATGTATTAATTACATAGACATCTGCCAACTCCTTAAAGTCAACTATATCATATCCAGCTGAAACAAAACTTTCCCGCATAGCCTCTGTTTCATAGGAGTTCACTTTGCAACCAAGGCTTAAAAATGCCGCTGTTTTTTTCATTTATCTTAACTTATCCTTTCTTACAATTTAACAACAATTCAATTTCTATTTTATATCGCTTTATCCCTATTCCCAAGCTTCCTTAATCTTCTCTTTATACAAGTTTTTCGCTCATTTTTATGAACATTGTCTATTGACTTTTAATATGTTAAAATATAGTATATACATATACAAAATGAAGGAGGAATTTGTTACTATGAAAACAGTTAAAATATCTTTAAATTCAATTGATAAGGTTAAAGCATTCGTTAACGATGTTACAAAATTTGATTCCGATTTTGATTTAGTTTCCGGAAGATACGTGATAGATGCAAAATCGATTATGGGGATTTTCAGCCTTGATTTATCCCAAAATATCGACTTAAATATCCATAGTGAAGAAAACTTGGATCAAATCCTTACAACGTTAAAGCCATATATCGTTGAATAAATCTGAAAAACTGTGTACTTACTTAGGGTTGTCAATTGACAACCCTATTTTATTGAATAGGAAATTGCTCTGCAATTCCTATTCAATAAAAAACGCTCCGCATATGTGAACGAAGTTCACATTAGGGTGCTGCACTCGCACGTAATGTATTATGTCGACTATGCCGACCTCGCTCGGCACTAGAGTTTCGCGAGCGAAACTCTATCTTGTTATCAAAATATATTTCTTTATTTGATTATTTTCCCACAATAATCTCTTCTGCCGTATTTAACGCAGTTTCCACCATTTCATCAATCTTCTCTTCCAATTTCCTCTCAGAGCGATTAATGGTCTTAAGGTTAGGTTTTATCACCGGATGCTTGGCCACGAAAATCGTACAGCAATCTTCAAATGGCTGGATCGAGGTTTCAAAGGTATCTATCTTCTCTGCAACTTTCACTATATCTTGCTTATCAAAAGCAACTAGAGGGCGGTAAACAGGCATATTACATACCTCATTGGTTGCTGCTAAGCTTTGCATAGTCTGACTTGCAACCTGGCCAATGCTCTCGCCTGTAATCAATCCAAGACAGCCTTCTTTTTCTGCCAATTGCTCAGCGATCCTCATCATATATCTTCGCATGATAATAGTAAGCTCCTCATGAGGACATTGGTCGTAGATATATAATTGAATGTCTGTAAAATTAACGACATAGAGTTTTATTTTACCAGCATACTTAGAGATCTTCCCTGCCAACTCAACCACCTTTTGCTTAGCTCTTTTACTGGTATATGGTGGTGCGTGGAAGTAGGTAGCTACCAAGCTAACCCCTCTTTTAGCTATCATATATCCAGCAACCGGGCTATCAATACCTCCCGATAATAATAGCATAGCTTTTCCGTTAGTTCCAACCGGCATACCTCCAAGTCCTGGAATATTAATGGAATAAACATAGGATCTTGTACGTACCTCTATGGTAAACCTTACTTCAGGTTCATGGACATCCACCTTCATCTCAGGAAAACGACCAAGAAGATAAGCACCCATATCGGCACATATCTCAGGTGAAGTTCTAGGATAGCTCTTATCCGCACGCTTTGCTTCCACCTTAAATGTTATATGTCGATCTGGATACATTGCCTCTATATAATCACCAACTCCAGAAGTTAAGTCTTCCCATTTACTACTATCAAGAACAACCACTGGACAAATGGAAGAAATACCAAACACTTTTTTCAAAGCATCCACAGTTTCTTCATAGTCATAACCATCCGGACATTCAACAAAAATTCTTCCTTGCTCCTTACTTACCTTAAAAACGCCAAACGGGTTTAATGCTTCTTGAATACGATCCCGCAGAGCATTCTCAAATAGAAATCGGTTCTTTCCTTTTAATCCGATTTCCGCATATTTAATCAAAAATGCCTTAAACATTTTTCATCCTCCTGTAATTTATAAAGGTTCTATTTTTTATTATTTAATAATTTACTTATTACTTTCTAGTATATCTACGCAACAATGGTACTAACTCTTTCAACTGCTCCAAAGTGTAATCAATATCTTCCCTAGTTGTCTTATCAGACATAGAAAATCGAAGAGTGGAATCCATAAGATGCTTAGGCAAACCTATAGCAATCAAAGTTACACTCGGCTGAGGATGATTAGAACTACAAGCAGATCCTGCGGATACGTATACTCCCCTATCCTCAAGAGCATGCAATAGAACTTCGCTTCGAACCCCATCAAAACTAACACTCATGATATGCGGCGCTGTTTTGCGAATATGTTCCATCTCAAAAGCATCGGTACATTCCTTAGGGAGCCCATTGATAGTTACATTTGGCAGAGTACTTACCTTCTGAAGAAAATATTGCTTTAATTCATACATTCGGTTTATCTTCTCATCAAAATTAATATAAAGCTCTAATACTGCTTGTCCTAAACCTGCTATAGCTGGAACATTCTCGGTACCAGAACGCATACCTCTTTGATGCCCTCCCCCGAACATAAGAGGACTTATCCTAACTTTCTCATTCACATAAAGAGCACCACTTCCTTTAGGACCATGAATCTTATGGCCACTAAAAGTTAGCAGATCAATTCCTATTCGTTTAGGATAGATGCGGTACTTGCCAAATGCCTGAACTGCATCCACATGAATAAGAATATCCTTTTTTCTTGCTTTTAGTTCCTTAACAATCTCCTCTATATCCTGTACTACCCCAATTTCATTATTCACATACATCATCGACACTAGGAGCGTATCTTCCTGTATCAACTCATATAGCTTATCTTTTTTGATCTTACCTGTTTGATCAACAGGAATAAAACTAATCTTATATCCATTCTCTTCTAGAAAAACCAATGGCTGAAGAACGGATGGATGCTCAATTCGGGTAGTTATTATATGCTTACCCTTACGTTTATTCGCTAGAGCCGTTCCGATTAAAGCAAGATTATTCGCTTCCGTTCCTCCCGATGTAAAAATAATCTCTTTGGGTTCTACTTTAAGACTTCCAGCAATAATAGAGGCTGCTTCTTTCATATACTTCTCAGCATCTACCCCCATAAGATGCATGGAGGAAGGATTTCCATAATCCTCATACATTACCTTTACCATCTTATCGCGGACACTCTCCGTTACCTGTGTAGTTGCTGAATTATCTAAATATACTTTCATTTCATAGCCTTCCTTTAAGCATGTCCTAATCCAATTATTTATCAAACTCACATTTTCAATAAAATGTTCTTAACATTAATTTCGTGCATTATCTTTGTAATTATACCATAGAAGTGGAACAATATAAAAGTTTTTTCATTCTTTTTTAGAACCATGATAACTGATGCGGTTTTGCTCCAGCATTTTCATTATCCAATATGGATTGATACTCAATTCACCCATATCCGTATCAACATATATTCCCACATGTAGATGGACATCAAACTGCCCAACGGTTCCTTCACTCCCATAACCGCTATCACCCATAAAACCAAGCAATTGCCCTGCAATAACTTCATCCCCTTGCTTTAATTCAGGGGCGTAGGAATCCAAATGGGCATAGTAAAAATATCCTCCAGAGCTTGATCGAATTCCAACACGGTTTCCACCTTTTTCAAGCCATCCAATATTCTCAACTATACCATCGGTCATACTTATTACCGGAAAATATCCTCTCTTATTATTGCTTGCCATTAGATCCGTACCTTCATGCCTACGCCTTCCTCCATATTTCCGTAAAGCATACCAAGTATCCACATAGTGGACATCCTCTTCCCCATTCTCCATCTTTGGAACAGGGAAATATGCAAGATCAGACAAGATTGCATCATAGTATCCATATAACTCTTGAAACACATCCGTGCCACTCAAGCTTCCGATACCACGAAGGAAGATAAATTCATCGATTGGAGCAATCGTATCAGGATTATAATTAGATATTAGCATTGATAATGTAACATAACCAATTCGATTTATGTAAGGGTGATTTTTCAAAATTTCATGTTTCTTGTGAATCTGGTCTACCTTCCGGTCTGCTTCTTCTAGGATTGCAAGATCTACCTGAACATCTCGAAAGGCCTCATAATCCATACCTTCGCAACTGATTTCCCTTAATAAAAGTTGTGTGTTTAGTAATTTTAATTCGAAGCCTGTAATATAGACGGTTACAAGGAATGAGCAAAGAAAAATAAACCGAATTAGAAATTGACCATTCATCAATTTGCCTACGAAACTTCGGCCATGATCTTCCAGTTCATGAAAGGAATCTAAGGTATTCATTATATTATCACTCACTATCTAAGATATACTCCAGCTAGGCTTATCCAAACCGGGACATATAATTATATGATAGCAAGCCAATGAATATAACTTTCACTTAAAAAAGCTATTGTAAACGGTTATTGTACCGTTTGCAATAGCTTTTTTAATTTAATAATCAGCCGTTTCCTCTACAGCTTCTTCCTCCCCAAAGATAAAACTATGTAGGATGTCAATATTCTTTTCCATATCAAGAATTAATACATACATCCCACGGACCTTAGCCCGGTCATTAAAAGTTCCATCCGCAGGTATTCTTAACTGTTGCATTTCCATTGTACCCATTTCAAGAAAGCTATTTAACAATAGTTCAAAATGCTCTGCTCCAATATCTGTTGTAATCATTGG
Organism: Clostridiales bacterium; assembly: GCA_012523925.1. Classification (GTDB taxonomy): domain Bacteria; phylum Bacillota; class Clostridia; order Lachnospirales; family Lachnospiraceae; genus Mobilitalea. The sequence goes on along the minus strand of JAAYSQ010000163.1, from coordinate 2,599 downwards.
TAAGAGTTTAAGCATAATGGATGCAAGTTCAACCTTGCTCTTTGTCTTATATTCTTCAAAGATTGCATTTAAAATAATACGATGGCGATCGGTTCTTCCGAAATCATTGTTATTACCAGTAATCGTTGCTCTCTTACGAACACGGCTATAACCTAGCACTTGATTACCATTCAGAATCTGCTTACCTGCTTTCACATTACGATAAGCTGGATTAGAAATATAATTGGTTGAATTTAAATAGTTTGCTTCACCCTGGGTTAAGGTTATCTCCAAACCACCTATTTCATCAATAATCTTTTCAAAGTTTTCAAAGTTAACCAATGCACAACCATCCAAATGGATATTAAAGTTTAATGCCATTACATCATATAATAAATCAATTCCACCCTTTTCATAAACGGAATTAATTTTATTATCTTTATATCCAGGAATTTGAACCAGAGTATCCCTCATTATTGAAGTAAGCTTAACTTCCTTTGTGTTCGTGTTAAGTGTGGCTATAATCATCAGGTCTGTTCTTCCTCTTGAAGTACCGGAACCAATTGCTTCTTCTCCCAATAGAAGAATATTATAAACGCCTTCCTCACGCCGGCCCTCTCCATTATCGCCTGGCCAGATAATCTGGTTTGGATCCATTTCAGGGGCTTCGGAATTTAAATCATCCTCTTCCAAATGATCGATATCTTCTGCTGCCGATATGTCAGTTGCAAAATCATTGGTCCATGTCGCCCAAATCTTACCGCCCAAATCCATTCCCATATTCATTAGCAATGCATTCCCCGGTTTTGTGAGTCCTAGGAAAGATACTAGCAAAATTAAACCTACCATTATTCCTGCAGGAATTTTTACCCACTTAGGAAACTTACTGCGCTTGCAAGTCTTTGCCTCTTCCGCTCTTTGCTCTAACTCCTCACAAATTTGTTCTGCAAGAGAAGCATTGATATTATACAGTTCTTCATCAATCATTTCTTCATCTATGACATTTATATTCTTGGTGGCAGCTAGTTCCTCATTCGTATTATCGATTAAGGCATCTATATCACTTGTATCATTATCTAGTTTCATATCCTGCGTAATTTGCACATCTTCATCTTCTGCAAATTCCATTGGTTCTGAATCCACATCACTTAACACTTTTTCTATATTCTCATAGAAATTCTTACCAAATTCAGGATCCAGTTCAAAATCATATTTTGAATCATCCATTTTCATTCTCATCTCCTAATTCCAATTACAGCAAAGCTAAGACTGTGCTTCCCTGCTTAAGCTTTGCTATTAAGTAGGGAATTTCTATATTGCTTCTATTTAGTAACTTAGTCAAAGCAATGTTAGTAAGCCTGCAAAATTCGTTTTGTATCTTGGAAGCTTTGACAGGCTTATTAATGTTTGTTGTCTAGAATTTTTCACTTAAGATTCGCTCTAGGAATTGGTAGACACGAATCGTAGAAGGGATATTAAGCTTCTCTTCTACAGTATGAACTCCGGACATATCCGGTCCCATGGATACAATATCAGTACCAGGCATTTTATCATAGATTATGCCGCATTCTAGTCCAGCATGGATTGCAGCAACTTCCATTTCTTTTCCATACATATCATGGTAAATTTTCTTAATATGCTCACGTAAAGGAGAATCCTGTTTAAATTCCCATGCAGGATATTCTGAGCGGATAAGATATTCACCACCGAGGAAACTAACCATATAGTTCAAGCGATCACTTAAGTGATGTTTATAGCTATCTTTTGAACTTCTTATATGGTTCAAGAATTCTGCACGGTCCTCTTCGATACGGAATATTCCAAGGTTTAAGGAACTTTCCACAAGTCCTTCAATCTCTGCACTCATAACTTGTACACCATATGGCATATGAACTAGTAGAAATAGAACTTTTTCAAAGGATATCACATCAAGAACCTGATAACTATCATTACCTAAATCTTCAACCTCAAATTTAAGGTCTGGCTCACTTGCTGCCAACTCCTGTTGGTATATATGCATTATCTCAGATATAGTATCCTTGACTGTATTATATTCCTTCTTCAACTCTTCATCATTTGATCCAGTAATCAAAATTTGCGCATCCGCTTCACGGGGGATTACATTATCCTTAAATCCTCCCATCATCGTGATTAGATCAAAATCATATTTTTCTCTTAGATCAAAGAGCAATCTTCCAAGAAGTTTGGTAGCATTTGATCTGTTATTGCCGATATCTGAACCGGAATGACCACCTTTTAAGCCACCAATGCTAATCTTAACGTTTTTACCCTGTTTTGCTTCCCTTTTAATCGGTAATGTACTTGTAGCAGTAATTCCACCTGCACAGCTACACAAAAGGTAACCTTCCTCTTCGGAATCTAAGTTAATCATATATTTACCCTGTAAGGAAGATGTATCTAGAGATTTTGCTCCCTTCATGCCTACTTCTTCATCTGTGGTAATAATTGCTTCCAGTCTTGGATGCTCTAAACTATCGTCGGATAGTACTGCAAGAATATAAGCAACCGCGATTCCATTATCCGCGCCAAGGGTAGTACCATCAGCATGAATATAGTCACCATCGACAATCAGTTTGATTGGATCCTTTGAGAAGTCGTG
>JAAYSQ010000162.1 GCA_012523925.1 Clostridiales bacterium | reverse complement strand
GCTGAAAAAGCAGCTAAGAAAGTTGCAAATAAAGCAAAAGAAAAAAATAATAACAAGCAAGATAAAGATAAAGCAACAAACAAGAAGAAAGACAATACTAACAAATTAGATAAATCAAATAATAATCTGAAAGGAAATTCAAATTCATCGAATAATGGTAATAAGAAAAAGAATTATGGGAACTTCAATAATACTAATAAAAATAACAATTCCAATTATGGTAAGTATAAGTCTAATAATAAATAATTTTGCTATTATCTAATTTTTGATAGATTATTCAATTCAACAATTGAATACCCCCCCACACTAGGAAAACCACCGTGAAAATTTACTTTCATGGTGGTTTTTGCAATTTATGCATAAGCAGTTATTCTTAAGCAAATCTTAATATTTTTCTCTGGGTTTTTATTGGTCTCTATAGTATAATATCAAGTAGCTTGGACACCTCCATGAGGATGTATCTGCTATACGATAATTCGATACGATTATCATGTTTCACATTACTAAACTAAAAAAACAAGCAAGGAGAACAAGATGCAAGATTTAATAATTCAAATCATGAACGATTTCGGCTATTTGGGCATCGCCCTACTAATAGCTGTGGAAAATATCTTTCCGCCAATACCATCAGAAATAATCCTTACTTTCGGTGGTTTTATGACAACTTATGCAGATGTAACGATATGGGGTGTAATTCTATCAGCCACCCTAGGTTCCATTCTAGGTGCCATTGTTCTTTATGGTGTAGGCAGATTACTTTCAGTAGAACATCTTGGCAGAATCCTAGATGGCAAGGTTGGTAAAATTCTTCATTTTAAAAAGGAAGATGTATTTAAGGCCTGCGATTGGTTTAATAGTAAAGGGAAAATAACCGTTCTTTTATGCCGTTGTATTCCCATTGTCCGTAGCTTAATATCCATCCCAGCTGGTATGTCTAAAATGTCCTTTCATGTTTTCCTCCCATTCACAGCTCTTGGATCCCTAGTATGGAATATTGTACTTGTCTACTTAGGGGCAGCCGCTGGAGCTTCCTGGGAGAAGATTGTTGAAGGAACAGATGCATATAAAATCATTACAATCATTGTATTGGCTATTATATTCGTAGCTGCTATCCTTTGGTATATTCAATACCGTCGCAAGAACAATTAGCCCGACAAATATAGATAAGCCGAAATAACACAAAGACCCCCTTACTCTTAAAGCAAGGGGGTCTTATATAATCATTCGTCTACGCCTATATATAATTTAACCTTATCAATACGTTTGTGTTTAACACTCTCTAGCTTAAATACAAGGTTATCAATCTCTATCGTACGATCATCCTTTTCTAAAGGAATCGATCCAAGATGATCAATTAAAAATCCTGAAATCGTATCATAGTTTTCAGATGAAAGATTTAAATCTAATTTATTATTCAACTCATCAATACTAAGCAATCCATCAATCATATAGGTTGAATCATCAATTTTCTTAATCTTGTATGAAATTGGATCATATTCATCTTCAATATCACCCATAACCTCTTCAACAAGGTCTTCCATGGTTACAATTCCAGAGAAACCACCATACTCATCAATTAAAACAGCAATTTGCTTTTTGGATTGTTGCAGTTCTCTGAATAAATCATTAATATTCTTACTTTCCGGAACCAAGTAGGGTTTCCTAAGGATTGTATGAATATCCACCTTATCAAACCCCTGTTTTACAGTTTCCTTTAAGAAATCTTTGATAAACAGAATGCCAATAATATTATCAATATCCTCTTCATATACAGGTATACGGCTATATTTAGCATTGATTAAAGCTTCCAAATATTCTTCCCTAGACTCCGAAATATCAACTGCGAATACATTAATTCTTGGCGTCATTACTTCTTTTGCCGTTTTATCAACAAATTCCATGATGGAATTAATCATTTCTTTTTCTTTCTTATTTAGCACTCCATGTACCTGTCCCTCTTTTACCAGGGATTTAAGCTCTTCTCTAGATAACATTTCCTCAGTGTTACCTTCTACAATACCAAAGGGCTTTGTTACAAGATTAGTTGTAAATGTTAAGAGCTTTATAAAAGGGGATGCAAACTTAGAAACTGCCTTCACCGGCTTTACGCAAAACATACTTATTGCTTCTGGCTTTTGTAATGCAATCCTCTTAGGTACCAACTCACCAAATACCAATGTAAAGAAAGACAAAATTAAGGTTACTAAAATCAGTGAAATCTGTCCTGCATAGGGAACATTATGCTGATTAAGCCATGTTCCAAAGGGGCTAGATAATCCAGATGCAGCAGAGGCACTGGAAAAGAAACCTGCTAAAGTAATGGCAACCTGAATTGTGGACAGAAACTTTGTTGGCTCCTCTAAGAAATTTTGTACTAAGATTGCGCTTTTCTTACCTTCCTCAGCTAACCTCTTGATTTTACCTTTATTAACTGAAACCATTGCCATCTCAGCACAAGCAAAAAAAGCATTTACTAATGTTAATAATATTAATATTATTATCTGCGAAAGAATACTTTCGGCGTCAGGGTCAATATCTCCCATTATTTAATTCCTCCATATCAAAAACCACTTCTATAATAATTTTGTAAATTAAAATACCTGTTAACCGCCAAACGTGGCAGTCGGTAAATTACTGAATAGTATATCATATATACTCTAGATATTACAACTTGTTTATAAATATTTAAGTTTTATAAAATCGTTAAATATCATATGAATATTTGAAGTTTTTATTGTCGTAAATATTCGGTTTCTAGTATCCCCTTATAGTATTATCTTTATTAGAAAATTGTAAAACTGTATGTGAAAAGCTCCAGAAGAAAGTCTTCTGGAGCTTATACTGCGGATAACAGGAATCGAACCTGCACCCTCTCGGACTAGATCCTAAGTCTAGCGCGTCTGCCAGTTCCGCCATATCCGCTTATTATAACTTCTTAATTCATAAAGGATTGATAGCAATTCTTTGATTTAAGAAATGAGACATCCGGGATTCGAACCCGGGACACCTTGATTAAAAGTCAAGTGCTCTGCCGACTGAGCTAATATCCCATTTAAACAAATTACTATAATAAAGTAATTACTGCCTGTTAATTATAACCAGCAAACTGGGCTAGATGGATTCGAACCATCGAATGCAGGAGTCAAAGTCCTGTGCCTTACCGCTTGGCGATAGCCCAATATGAATAAAGTCTTCTCAATAAAAAGATTTATCATAATCAAGGGTGGATAGAGGGATTCGAACCCTCGGCCTCCAGAGCCACAATCTGGCGCGCTAACCAACTGCGCTATACCCACCACGTTTTTATATTTCAAAACTAAATTC
>JAAYSQ010000161.1 GCA_012523925.1 Clostridiales bacterium | reverse complement strand
TAACATAAAAACAAATCCAAAAGTTTTAGAATTAATGATGCCTTGGGATGATCTAATCCAAAGGACATGCAAAATAGATTAAACTATTATAGGGATATCATACCGATATCCCTATAATCATACAATACATCTATTATTTGACGCTTACGCTATAATCATAACCTGGAAGAATACATTAATTTTAAAGAATATGGAAGGGAGAAAATGGCACAAGAAAATGGAGGATTTTCAACTAAGGGATATATTATTTATCATGGATATAACCAGAAACTTGCCAATTTGCTATTTGAGAACCTCGACATAGTGATTCCAGAAAATAAACAATTAAAGACAATGAAATTATATATGCCTTTAACTGTTACAACTTATGAAATTCAAAATGATTATGGTTATAGGGAAACTTTAAACGAACCATTGGAATTAGGAAACTATGAAATAGTAGACTATATTGATGAAATCTTAGATGCTATAGAAAGGGATAAGCTGTCTGGTGAAGTCCATAGGGGTCTTATGCATTATTATGATGGGAAGGATAGCGTTAATGGTAAGGTGGAGAAGTATGAGTTCTCAGTTGAAATGGTAGGAGATGAATTAATGGGAGTGACAGCCCTAACTTTAAATGATGATTTAAATAGCCATGAACTGCAAAAGATTAAGGATTATGTAACTGGACAAGCCTCTGACGGCTGGGGAGAAGGTTTTGAGTAAAGGGAGATAGGGACTGATATGGGGGATATATATATTAGTTTTTGGAACAGCAGTGATAGTTGATTTATTAAAACAGCTGAAGAAATGGGAATAAATCAAGAACAAATAATGGGAGGGACGAATCTTGAACAATAGGAGACAAATAGAAAGAATAAAGTAAAGGTATCCTATAGGAACAAGAATAGAGTTACTCTCTACCATGTTAACTTTGAAGTAAAATCTAGTAGGAGGTAATTAAATATAGGCAACAATTACTCATGTGAAAACAACATGAGTAAAAAAACCTAAAAACTACTTGTATTCTATTGTAATGGGAACAAATTACCCATATAATATATATACCAAATAAAAAGGAGTGAAAAGATGAGGAACTCATTATCTAAGTTGCCACCAAATGCTGAACTTGAAACCAAATACATTTTAAAACAATTGGCCAGATCCCATAGAACCTTGGCGGAATTAAAAGGTTTTTCAGAAATGATACCTAACAAAAACATCTTAATAAATGCAATAACAATAAACGAGGCTAAAGATAGCTCAGAAATAGAAAATATTGTAACTACTCATGATGAATTGTTTAAAACAATGAGTAGCGAAAACTATACTTCTTCTTCGGCCAAAGAAGTTGTTAATTATAGAACTGCATTATGGAAAGGTTATGAACTAATTAAAGAAAATGATTTTTTGTCAACTAACATGATTATCGATATACATGAGCTTATAGAACCAGATAAAGGAGGTGTTAGAAAGCTCCCAGGTACGGTACTAAAGAATGAAACTACAGGCGAAGTAATATATACACCACCCAGTGGTAAAGAAGAAATATTATTATATTTAGATAATCTTGAACAGTATATTAACAATGATTATGATGATATTGATTCCCTTATAAAGTTAGCGGTCATACATTATCAATTCGAATGTATCCATCCTTTTTATGACGGAAATGGAAGGACAGGGAGAATAATTAATGTACTATACTTAGTCTTAAAAGAATTATTAGATAGTCCTATATTATACCTAAGCAAGTTTATAATTAGAAATAAATCTGCTTATTATGAATTACTTCAAAGTGTAACTAATGAAGGCAAATGGGAAGATTGGATACTATTTATATTACAAGGTGTTGAGGAAACAGCAGAAGAAACTCTTTTACTTGTAAAAAAAATAAATACATTACTAGAAAAAACAGCAGAAGAAATAAGAGAGAGATTTCCTAACATCTATTCGAGAGAATTAGTAAATTTGATATTCTTTGAATTCTATACCAAAATTGGCTATATAGAAGAAGGCCTTAATATTTCAAGAAAGACTGCAGCTAAGTATTTATCTATGTTAGAAGAAGAAGGATTTTTAGTTTCGGAAAAGATTGGAAGAGAAAGGATATATCTTAATAAAGAGTTATTTAAAATAGTTAAAGATGCTGGTGATAGAAAATAATATTAATTATATGAAAGACATATAAAAAGCTACAGTAGTTATCCACCAAGACATTACTATGTATCTAAGACATAATTATTGACCTCTCAAGGCACGTGGAGTGTGTAGTGTTGATGTCAAGGGTATAAGCATTGGCATTACTGGGTTTGTGGAATATATCTATCTTGTCTACTCAACGTAAAGTGTCATAATGTGTTTGTGGGAAAATATCGAGGGATAGAAAAAGAACCGAAAAATGAAATAGAGTCGACTATATTTTGCACAGATTGTCGGATGGATAAATGCATTCTTTGATAATATTGATGATGAAAGGAGGTTATTTAATGGATTCTATAAGAAGTATGAATAATGCATTGGCATATGTTGAAGAGCACTTAACAGAGGAAATTGATTATAGTGAAATATCTAAAATTGCGTATTGTTCAGAGTATCATTTTAAGCGGATGTTTTCTTTTTTATCAGGCATAAGTTTATCAGAGTATATTAGAAGAAGAAAATTAACACTGGCTGCACTTGATTTGAAAGATAAGAATTTTAGAATAATTGATATTGCTGTTAAATATGGTTATAATTCAGCTGATTCATTTACCCGTGCTTTTCATTCTATACATGGTATTCTCCCTTCAGAAGCTAGAAGTGAGAATACACAGATAAAAGCTTATCCTAGAATGACCTTTCAATTATCAATAAAAGGAGGATGTGAAATGAATTATCGCATTGTTGAGAAAGAGGCATTTAAATTAGTAGGTTTTAAGAAGAGAGTTCCAATTATTTTTGAAGGTGTCAATCCAGAGATTGCAAAAATGACTGAATTTTTAACCCCTGAGGTTATTAAGTATTTAAAAACGCTTTCAAATTTAGAACCAACAGGTATTATTAGTGCATCTACCAATTTTTCGGAAGGAAGAATGGAAGAAAAGGGAGAACTGGATCATTACATCGGTGTAGCAACATCAAGTGATGAAACAGCAGAATTTGATGTGTTGAAAATAGATGCAAGTAGCTGGGCAGTATTCGAATCAGTTGGACCATTTCCGGAAACACTCCAAAATGTGTGGGGCAGGATTTATTCTGAATGGTTTCCATCTTCAGGTTATGAGGCAACTGAAGGGCCTGAAATTTTGTGGAATGAGAGCCCGGACACTGGGAATCCGAATTATAGAAGCGAAATTTGGATTCCGGTAAGGAAAAAAGATCATTAAGTATATCAATAATCATATTCGAGCACTCCTAATTGGAGTGTTCCTTTTTACATATTGGTAGCCACAGTGGACATGTTCCCAGCTACCGATAGTGCCCGAAATACTCTGGATATATTTCCGACTACCACCGATTGTAAAGATATTCATCTTGTCCTCTCGAGCCATGTGGAGTGCATAGAGTTACTACAAAGGGAAATTTCGTAGAAATCCTGAGATTCAAGCTATTTCATGACTATTTTGCCTTCGAAGAAGATGACCACAATAATAAGCAAAAAGTGCTAAAAAAGTATTTCAATGTTTCAGTGGTTATTGACCTAGTTAGTGGAGATACAAGAAAATAAGGACAGTTAAGAATCAGCAAGGATAAAAAACTTGCTGATTTTTGCATTTATGCTTTCAGACTTGTCAAAAGGAAAAGTCAAGAATGGTGATTTTGATAATTCTAGAATGGCAAAAATGAAAAGTCTAGACTTGTCAAAAAGACAACCTAACTATATAGAGATTAGTTAGATAGATAGAGTTATATT
>JAAYSQ010000027.1 GCA_012523925.1 Clostridiales bacterium | reverse complement strand
TATTCTTGGATTAGCTTGTAGGTAACACGGTCTGGCTGGATTTCTCTATTATCTACATACTCCATTTTAACACAAATATGGTCATCAGGTTTTTTGTGGGATAAAAGAACAACCGTCTCAACGTGCACACTATGACTAAACTGATCTACTGCCCTTACTTTCACCAGCTCATAATCCTTTTCACAGAGGTATTTTAGATCTCTGGCAAGGGTTGCAGGATCACAGGATACATAGACCACTTTCTTTGGTTTCATTGCCAGTATGGTGTCTAGAAGGCTTTGGTCACACCCTTTTCTTGGCGGGTCTACGACGATTACATCCGCATAGATGTTTTCTTCCTTATACTTCTGTGGAAGTACTTCCTCTGCAGCTCCTACGAAGAATTCAGCATTTGTAATACCATTAATACTAGCGTTCGTCTTCGCATCTTCAATCGCTTGCGGAATAATTTCTACCCCATAGACCATCTTTGCCTTCTGGGCAAGGAATAAGGAAATGGTTCCGATTCCACAATAAAGATCCCATACCACTTCATCTCCATTTAAATCAGCATAATCCAGCGCGATATCATACAGTTTTTTCGTCTGAATAGGGTTAACTTGATAGAAGGATAAAGGAGAAATGCGATAAGCGATATCTCCAATATAATCTGTGATATAAGTTTCTCCCCATAAAGGTACTATGGTCTCTCCAAGAATTACATTGGTTTTTTCTTTATTAATATTTAGGCAGATACTCTTCATTCCAGGTATCTCCTGAAGGCCTTTAATTAGCTCTTCTTTATGTGGGATGTCATCTCCGTTTATAATAAGGCAAACCATAACTTCACCCGTTCGAAAACCTACTCTGGTTAAGATATGGCGGAGCAAACCTTGATGGTTTACCTCATCGTATGGTTCAATATGATACTGTTCGATGAAGGTACGCATAAATTTTATTATATTAACGTTTACCTTGGCTCCAATATAGCAATGCTCTGTATCAACAATAAAATGGGTTCTGCTAGCATAGAAACCTATCGCTACTTTACCATCCTTCCGCTTCCCTACTGGGAACTGTGATTTATTACGATAATAAAAAGGCTCCTCCATACCGCTGATTGGTTCCATGGGAATTTCCTTAAATCCACCAATACGAGTAAGACAGTTCCTTACCTTATTCTCCTTATATTCTAATTGTTTATTATAATCCATATGCTGCAGTTGACAACCGCCACACTGCGCAGCGATTGGACATCTAGGTTCCACACGGTATTTCGATTCCTTCACCAGTTTCATGAGTCTTGCAAAGCCATAAGTCTTCCCGGTCTTCATGACCTTAACTAAGGCTCTATCTCCTACCGCAGTATCCTTGACAAATAAAGTGTATCCCTGATATTTACCGATACCCTCACCGTTAGACCCAATGTCCTCTATTGTTATTTCGACTAAATCATTCTTATTAACTACCTTTTCCATCTAAGTTCTCCATAACATATATTCCTATTAAATTGCTCTTCAAATCTTTTAATCTAATTCATAACTTTTACCAATCTATAAATTGTCACATACATAGATTTAAATTAGGCACTTATCTTTTATATCCATATAATATAAGCATGTACCCTTTACAACTTGTATATGACTAATAATACATTTAATTAAATTAAGCACAAATAATGATATTCTATCTTTACACTTTCTCTTTGGTACTGCGCATAATGTTTGATTCAAATAACCTTTGGTAACCCATCCATTCCGTCTTAGGATCTCCAGAATTTAAAATTTCAGACATAGTCTGTATCTTTGCATCGGCATTATCTGCCAAATGTAATGCTAACGCTTCAATAGTTGCTGGTTTTTTTGGTGATCCATATTCCAGCTCTCCATGATGGGATAGGATACAATGAATTAACTCTTTTTCTAACTTAGCAGGGAATTTCTCTATCTTACTAATACTAGCTTTGATTTCACTAGCACCAATGAAGATATGTCCTAGTAGTTGGCCATCATTGGTATAATCATTTTCCGGAAAGCTTGAAAGCTCTTCTGTCTTGCCAATATCATGAAATAAGGCTGCTGTGATCAGCAAATCACGGTTGATCATTGGATGCATATCCGCAAAATGCTGACAATTCTTTGCTACTCCTAGTGTATGCTCCAGTAAACCACCTACAAAACCATGATGAACGGATTTAGCTGCAGAATGACTTTTGAATTTCTTTATAAAATCATTATTTTCTATGAAGTATTGTTCTAATAATACTTTTAGATAAGGTTCTTTTATGGAGTTAATAAGGCTTTTGATTTCTTGATACATACCATCGATATCCTTGCTAGTAACCGGGAAATAATCCTCTGGATAGTACTCACCTTCCTGTGCCTTATAAATTCTATTAATATTTAATTGAAGTGCATCCTGAAAGGTGGTTACCCTTGCATCGATATGTACGAAGTCCATTGCTTCATACTGTCCTGTTTCACAATTCAAATCCCATATCTTAGCATCCACCGTTCCGGTCTTGTCTTGAAGAACCAGAGAGATATAGGTCTTCCCACTCTTTCCGGTTAATATCTGCTTTTGTTTGCATAAATAAATCTCATTTTTTATATAATCATGTTCCCTTAAATCCTGAATGTATCTCATTTCACTAACCTTTCTACTCTCTACGAAACCTATTACTATTGTCCTTTCTATTATAACCCAGTGCGCCCGAGATATAAAGTAAATAATATTAAATCATAAAAAACGATCTACATTATCACTTACACAAGAAATAGAACTGCTGCCAGCAAGTATTCCTACTGACTACAGTTCTATACCCTTTTATATCTACTTTATTTGATTCTTATTTGTTTATCTTCGCCTTATCGGCCAATGTAACATCGATATCTATTTCCTTCTCAGCAGAAGTCGAAGTTGTTCGTTTGATTTTAACACTTACCGTTTGGCCAGGCTTGTATTCGGAAATAATATTATAAAAACGATTCGTACCAACTACTGTTTGGCCATCTACCTCTAGAATAATATCCCCGTTTTTAATCCCTGCTTCAAAAGCCGGTGAGTTTGCTTTTACCGTCTCCACATAGATACCATTTTCAACCTCATGCTCTTGTTTGGCAGTATCTGTCATATCTTCGGTAATAATACCAAAATATATCTTAGTATCTTGGTTGGCTAATGTTTGAATAATGGATTTTAACTTACTAATACCAAGGACTGTACTAAGGTCCTCGTTTAGATCCTCTTTTAAAGTACGCGTAATAATTCCAATAACTTCGCCCTGGAAATTTATAATAACACCGTCGCTATTATCTGTGTTGATGATATCAGTATTAAACAAATCCAATCGGTTATCCGTTATACTAATGGAGCTACCACGGCTAGTAACCATACCTATTTCCATAGAACCAGGATGTCCATTGGGATTGCCAAGAGCAATTACTGGTGATCCACTGGTGATACCATAAGATTCACCTAACTTAGCAACCGTTATATTATTCATAAAAACATCAGGTATATCTTTAACCTCTACTGCAATAACTGCAAGATTTAGTTCTCTTTCGTAATCGTGCAAGCTAGCTTTCACCTTTATTGTATCAGTAAATACAATCTCAATATTGCTTGCATCTTTCACACGGTCCAGACTAAGTAAAATAAGCATCTTACCATTATGCTTCGCAATTACTAATCCGGTTGTCCTTACCTCTCGTTCAACCGGGTTCCCAAACCAGTCATTCTCATTAATAATACTGGAAACCTTTACAATCGATTTGCTACTATTATTGGCTATCAGTTTAATATCGTCATACATTTTTACATAATCGTCTATATCAGCATCAATCGATTTTTCTAAAATAACCGTCTCTGGTTCTTGCTCTGGTACCACTTTCTTAACTTGTCCTTCTTCAAGCTCCTCTTTATTGCCTTTTGATTCGGTCCCGTTAGCTTCAGTATCTTTTGTATTCTCTGGATTAGTAGTTGGAAATATAATTGGTGACGTATCTTCATCCTCTTTATGTAAATACTTATATAATCTTGGTTCCGCAATGCAGAATGTAATTGCAGCAATTAATCCAAATAAGACAGCCATAAGTACCGTCATAAGGAATGGTAGTAACCATTTTTTTATTTTTCTATGTTTCTTTACTATCACTTGCTCTTTTATAAATTCGAAATCATGGTTGTCTTGCTTATTATCAGACATATTTTTCTCCTTAAAAAGCACCAATATATCGATTCAACGGCTCCCATTAAATCTTCGAATAGACTATAAGTCCTATTTTATCAGTCACTTATGAACATATTGTGAATTATTTGTGAACAAAAGGTCCTATTGCCTTGTATTTATAGGTAAAGTGTCTAAAATCTATTCTACTTTTATTTGATTTTAAGATCATATCACAAAAGCCACTATTAATCCATAGTCAAAATAGCTTTTAAAGCATTTAAAGGTTTTATTTTTTTACAACATAAGGTAAAATAGATATTGTATCTTCATAGATTAGAAAGGTTTGAAATAAATGAATGAAAAAGCTATAAAAACTTTAGAATATAATAAAATTATTGAAAAATTATCGGAACTTGCAGGATCAAGCTTTGGGCGTGAGCTTTGCAAGCAATTGCAACCTACATCTGATTTAAAAGCCATCAGAAAACTCCAGACACAGACCACGGATGCCCTATCTAGACTTCTTAGAAAAGGGAGCTTATCATTCAATGGTATTCATGATATCCGTCCTTCCCTTATGCGATTAAAAGTTGGATCTTCTCTTGGTGCAGGAGAGCTTCTGCGTATAAGTTCCAATTTGAATGCAGTTCTGAGAGTCAAAGCCTTTGGTGGCTATACAGGTAAGGAAGGCGAGGAACAGACAGAGGATTCCTTAACAGAATTCTTTGCCAACCTTGAACCCTTGTCTCCGCTTAATAATGAAATTAAGCGCTGCATAGTATCAGAGGAAGAAATTGCTGATGATGCCAGTCCATCCCTCAAAAATGTACGTCGTTCTATTCGAAATAGTAATGATAGAATTCATAGTGAATTAACAAAGATATTAAACTCATCTCGAACCATGTTACAGGAAAATATTATTACGATGCGAAATGGTAGGTACTGTCTGCCAATCCGTGCAGAATTCAAGAATTCATTTCCAGGTATGATACATGATCAGTCTTCCACAGGCTCCACCTTGTTCATAGAGCCTATGGCTGTTGTACGCCTAAACAATGAATTAAAGGAACTGGCACTCAAAGAGCAAGAGGAAATTGAAAAGGTTCTTGCCGAACTTAGTAATATGGCTGCTGAGTATACCGAAGAACTGGAATATAATTTTAAAACTTTATCCGAACTGGATTTTATATTTGCAAGAGCATCCCTATCTAAGATTATGAAGGGCTCCGAACCCATATTTAACAATAAAGGTATTATCAATATTAAAAAAGGTCGTCATCCACTCATAGATGCAAAAAAAGTTGTTCCTATCGATGTTATCTTAGGCAAAGACTTTAGCATGTTAATTGTTACCGGTCCGAACACTGGTGGTAAAACAGTAACCCTAAAGACAGTTGGACTTCTTACGCTAATGGGACAGGCCGGTCTTCACATTCCAGCCTTTGATGGGTCAGAACTAGCTGTCTTTAATGAAGTCTATGCGGATATTGGGGATGAGCAGAGCATCGAACAAAGTCTTAGTACATTCTCTTCTCATATGACGAATATCGTATCTATTCTTGAGAAAGCAGATGATAAATCCCTTGTACTTTTTGATGAATTAGGCGCTGGTACCGACCCAACGGAAGGTGCGGCACTGGCTATGTCTATTCTCTCCTATCTTCATAAGCGAAAGATACGGACCATGGCTACAACTCATTATAGTGAACTTAAGATCTATGCGCTATCAACAGATGGTATAAGTAATGCATCCTGTGAATTTGATGTTGAGACCCTACGCCCTACTTACCGACTTTTGATTGGAATACCCGGTAAGAGTAACGCTTTTGCTATATCAAAAAAGCTGGGATTGCCTGACTATATTATTAATGATGCAAAGGATCGTATAGGTAAGCAAGATCGAAGCTTTGAAGACCTGATTAGTGATCTGGAAGCAAACCGTATCACCATCGAGAAAGAGCAAGAAGAAATCACTAGGTACAAAGAAGAGATTGCACAGTTAAAACGTAATTTAAAGAGAAAAAATGATAATATCGATTCTAATCGCGATCGAATAATAAGAGAAGCGAAAGAGCAAGCGGCATCCATCCTACAAGACGCAAAGGAATTTGCCGATGAAAGTATTAAAAAATATAATAAATGGCTTCAGGATGGTAGTAATATCAAGGATATGGAACGGGAGCGTAATGCCCTCCGTGAGAAAATCAAAAGCAGTGAAACTCCTTTAGGTAAAAAGCGCAGTAAGTCAAAACAGAAGCAAGTTATTAAAGAATTGAAAGTAGGAGATAGCGTTTTTGTATCCAGTTTGGGCTTAAAAGGTATCGTTAAGACATTACCCAATGCCAAAGGTGATCTGCATGTGCAAATGGGAATCTTAAATTCTCAAGTAAATATCAAAGATCTTGAACTTGTAGATGAGGAAGTAATAACAGCGCCAAACTTTAATAAAACACAAAGTGGTAAGATAAAGATGTCAAAATCCATCTCCATCCATCCAGAACTTAATTTAATAGGTAAAACCGTAGATGAGGCACTTTTCGAATTGGATAAATATTTGGATGATGCTTATCTCGCCCATCTTCCCCAGGTAACCATTATCCACGGACGAGGAACCGGCGCCTTAAAGAATGCTGTTCACAAGCATCTGAAGAAGGTTAAGTATGTGAAATTCTTCCGGGTTGGTGGTTTTGGCGAGGGTGATCATGGTGTTACCATTGTTGAATTTAAATAATATAATTTTAATCTGACGATTAGATCAAAGAAGTTTCAATAGAACTTACACAAAATGGAGGTAAATATGAAAGCAAAGCAAAAAATATTAATTGTAGATGATGATGTAAATATAGCCGAACTTATTTCTTTATATCTTACCAAAGAATGCTTTGATACCTTGATTGTACATGATGGAGAAGATGCCATAAAGCAATTTCACGATTACCAACCGGACCTTGTTCTATTGGACCTAATGCTTCCCGGTATTGATGGTTATGAAGTGTGCAGGCAAATCCGCCGGACATCAAAAACACCCATTATTATGTTATCTGCTAAGGGAGAGGTTTTTGACAAGGTACTTGGTCTGGAACTCGGTGCTGATGATTATGTCATAAAACCCTTTGATTCCAAAGAATTGGTTGCCAGGGTTCGAGCTGTACTACGAAGGTTCCATACTGTTGCTGTAGAGGACCCCTCACCCCCTGCCCCCTCTGGAGAATACGTATCGTATCCTGACCTTACTATTAATCTTACGAATTATTCTGTACAATACTATGGTGAGAATATCGAAATGCCTCCAAAGGAATTAGAACTCTTATACTTCTTAGCTTCAAATCCGAATCAGGTCTTTACAAGAGAACAACTATTAGATCACATCTGGGGGTATGAATACTTTGGAGATACGCGTACAGTAGATGTTCATATTAAAAGACTTCGTGAAAAAATTAAAGATCATGCTTCTTGGAGTTTATCAACTGTATGGGGTATTGGATATAAATTTGAAATAAAAGCAAAAAAGAGATAGCTTAATATAAATAGATAACAGATGAACTGGTTTACCAGTTCATCTTAAGTGTTATGAAGTTATATTCTCAAAATATTACAGAAGGGAGGATGAAATTGAAGAAGTCGATATGGTCAAGGCTTATCCTATGTTATCTACTGGCTGGGGTAATCACCTTTTTGCTTCTTAATACATATGGTTTGAAGCTTCTTGAAAAGCGTCTACGTGATAATAAAATAAACTTATTGTATAGGGAAGCAAATCTAATCTCCTCTGAATATATGGAGAACTTTTATCAATCTAAAATATCATTGGAAGCATTAACACAGCAGTTACGTTCCATTGATACATTTCTTGGAATACGTGTATGGATCGTGCATTCCGATGGTACAATTATTGCAGATTCCTCTTACACAGGAAATGCTATGAACCTAAATTTAAATGATCTAAATCCAACCTTCCTAACCGAAGATACGATTGCAGAGAATACCTTTTTTCATGGCATCTTCACAGAACCTATGATGAGTTACATCCATCCCGTATCCTATAACTATCAAGTCCGAGGATATATTGTACTTCATACCTCTCAAAAAGGAATTACTGCTACTGCAAATTCCTACTATTTTGATGTTATAAACATTTGTTTTCTTATATTTTTACCTTTGCTCTTTATCATTTTCTTATATGTATATTATATAACGGCCATTCCCCTTAAGAATTTACGCAAGGCTGCAATGGAATATAGCTCTGGTAATTATAATTATGCACTTGTTCTAAAAGGTTTAAGTGAATATCGGGATCTTGGTGCTGCCCTTTCTTATATGGCAGGAGAATTAAGCAAATTAGATGATTATCAAAAGAAGTTTGTCGCCAATATCTCCCATGATTTCCGGTCTCCTCTAACTTCAATAAAAGGCTATGCCGAAGCTATTCTAGATGGAACAATACCACATGATATGCAAGATAAATATTTGAATATCATTTTGTTCGAGACAGAACGCCTAAACAAGTTAACCTCTAGTCTCCTTGAATTAAATAGCTTTGAAAATCACGGAAACATACTGGATATTGTCTCCTCTGATATTAATCAGGTTATTAAAAAGACAGCAGAAAGCTTTGAAGGCTCCTGTAGAAATAAGAAAATAACCCTAAATCTAGTATTCTCCTCAAACGAAACTTATGTGGACGCTGATATAGGAAAAATACAACAGGTATTATATAACTTAATTGATAATGCCATTAAATTCAGTCATAACAATTCAAAAATAAAGGTTTCTACCGAAGAACGTGGAGACAAAGTATTCGTATCTGTGAAAGATTACGGTGTAGGTATACCCAAAGAATCTATCAAAAAGATTTGGGATCGCTTTTACAAGTCTGATACCTCCCGAGGAAAGGATAAAAAAGGTACTGGCCTAGGACTTTCTATTACAAAAGAAATCATCCAGACACATAATGAAAATATCAATGTTATCAGTACCGAAGGAGTCGGAACAGAATTTATATTTTCCCTAAAGAAATCCGAAGAATAAATGTAACCGAGAATCTTTATTATATCAAATAAAAATGATGGATGACATCCCAGAATCACAGAGGGTCAAATGCTAAAAAATAGAGGTAGCCCCAGACCCTCTGTGATTCTGTACATTTCTATAATTTAAGCTTCATCCCAATTATGTTGATGAAGATGTCCCAATCGATTCAAGCCTTCAAATTTATTCTGTCGTAACGCCTCATATAGAATAACTGCAACCGAGTTACCCAGATTAAGCGAACGGATATTGCCGATCATTGGTATCCGTATCGTATTCTCCTTATTTTCCAGTAGCAACTCCTCTGGAATTCCTGCACTTTCTTTTCCAAACATAATAAAGCTATCCGGTTCAAAATCAACCTCAGTATAGCTCTTTTGTGCCTTTGTAGTAGCCATATATATCTTGGCTCCTGGATTCTTTGCTAGGAAGTCCCTATAGCTATCATATACGGTTACATCAAGATCTTTCCAATAATCAAGCCCAGAGCGCCTAATCTGCTTTTCACTTAAACGAAATCCCATCGGTTCAATCAGATGCAGCTTAGTTCCTGTTGCTACACAGGTTCGTCCTATATTTCCTGTATTTTGAGGTATCTCAGGTTCTAATAAAACGATGTTCATTTCACAATTCCTTTCTTTCAAGTAATTTAG
>JAAYSQ010000160.1 GCA_012523925.1 Clostridiales bacterium | reverse complement strand
TCCTTCCAAATCTCTGCAAAGGTCTGTCCGGAAAGATCCTGTAGCTTTTGCGAAGTACTTTGAAAGAAGGCCTTAAAATTACCAGGATTCCTTCTTGCAATTGCACTGATAGCTTCTGGCAATGGAGTATTTGCATATCGAATATCTCCCCGTAACAACATAATTAATTTTTTAAGCTCCTTTAAGTTTTCCAGTCTGCATTTCATCTCGTTACTAAAAAAGAAACCCATAGCCGTGGAAGATGCAATAACAAGTAAGCAACCGATCATTTTTAGTGCCAACATAATGGTTTGTCCTCCTTTATCAAAATGGTTTACCTCTCCATTTAGAAGAGCTGTTTGCCTGATCCATCATAAATTTTCTCCAGATGGCCTACGCCTTTTTGATTACTTAGAACTACATATCTCTCAAATAATTGCCTATTGACCAGCTCACCCAGAACAGGTTTGCTTTTAATATCTTCTATGGAACTGCCATGGACCGTTGCAATCAGCTTACACCCACATCCAATGACATAGTCAATTGCCTCCAAATCCTCCATAGAACCAATTTCATCCACTGCAATTATCTGAGGTGACATGGAACGAATTAGCATCATCATTCCCTTAGCCTTTGGGCAACAATCGAGCACATCGGTACGAATCCCTACTTCATTCTGTGGCATGCCCATATAGCAAGCTGCAATTTCTGATCTTTCATCTACTACACCAACGGACATCCCAGACAAATATTCACTTCCATCAGAAAGCATACGGATTAAGTCCCGAAGCATAGTTGTTTTGCCACATCTAGGAGGGGAAATAATTAAGGTATGATAAATCCCATCCATCTGGTCATTAATTAAAAAGGGAAGAACCGGAGCTGCACAACCTTTGACCTGATGCGCCAACCGAATATTAATAAAGGATATATGTTTTATCCCTTTGACAGAGTCTTGCTCAAGGATTGTCTTACCTGCAATTCCAATCCGGTGGCCTCCATTAATGGTTATAAATCCCTGCCTTAGCTCTTCCTCAAATGCATATAAGGAATAATTACTTATGTACTCCATAGTCTCCCGAATTTCATTCTTTGTAATAAAGACTGCTCGTTCAGGGTTGTCTACTAATTTGGCATCGTCTGTCACAAAGTATTCTTTATTCCCGTAGATAACAAGAAGTGGGGCATTGATACGAAGTCGAATCTCTTGAAGAATGTTATAATTAATGGTAAGCCTAGAAAAAAGTGACCTAAGCTTAATAGAAAATATTTTTAAAAGTTCGTCTTTCGCACTCATCCTATACTTCCTCCTATCTTCTAAAAGGAAAGTTTATGGCTTATCCACTTCACTTTCTTAAAACAATATATTCCGTTGATTCTAAATTATGCAGACAAGTAAGAGAAAGATGGTAAATGATTAATGCTTTTAATTTGTACTTTAGTTATTGAACAAGTAATAGGAAACATATTTCATTCACAACACGCTCCCGCTTGGATGAAGCACGTAACGGCACATAAGACCATAAAATACATGGCCCAAGTGCCAACGGCTTCATACAGTTGTTCATTAAAATATATTTCCTATTACTTGGGATTTACTTTAGTATGTATAATTTCATGAATATTTTTTTAGGGGACTTTGGAAGGAATAATCATGTTATAATTTGAAATAATTCGTTAGTTTGAAGAAATGTTTGCAAATTAGGAGAGAATATATTATTCTGTTTCATAAGCTCAATTGAAGGCTTAGATAGCAACTTAAGTAGAATGTGTTTTTATATAAAATTAGAATACCCGGTTTGGCGATTAAATGTGATGTAGTAAATGAGAGGAGTATATAGAAATGCGATATGGTTTAATTGGAGAAAAATTAGGACACAGCTATTCTAAAATTATTCATGAAAAGCTGGCAGATTATCAATATGATTTAATTCCTTTAACGGATAAAGAACTGGATCTTTTTATGACTGCAAGGGATTTTGCTGCAATCAATGTAACTATACCTTATAAGCAAACGGTAATTCCTTACTTAGACAACTTGCACTCCACAGCCAAAGCTGTTGGTGCCGTTAATACTATTGTGAATAAAGATGGCAAATTAACCGGCTATAATACCGACTTCTACGGATTTGAATATATGATTTTAAAGAACAAAATTGAGATTGAAGGTAAGAAATGTGTGGTACTGGGAAATGGTGGTGCTGCAAAGGCGGTAGTTGCTGTATTAAAGCATCTTAATGCAAGAGAAATCTTTGTCAGCAGTCGTACCCCTTTGGGAGAAACCATTTCCTATGAAGATTGCTATAACATTCATAACGATGCTGAAATCATCGTAAATACCACACCGGTTGGCATGTATCCAAATAACAATAACTCCCCGCTTAATTTGTCTTCTTTTACCCAATGCAAGGCAGTACTGGATCTTATCTATAATCCACTGCATACACAGCTCACTCTGCAAGCAGATGAACTTGGCATCCAATCTGTTACTGGTCTTTTGATGCTTGTCGCACAGGCGAAGAAAGCTGTGGAATATTTTCTAGATAAGGAAATCGAGGATAATACTATTGATTCTATTTATCAAGAATTGCTGAAGGATTTTTCAAGTTCGAATAATTAGATGGTTAGCCTGACATGCCACTGTTATATACCATTTCATTATTAATGATATGCAGCTTTATATTTGAATACTAGGAATGGAGCCAATAAATTATCCCTGCTGGCTCCATTTTAAAGAAAGTAAACTTGTAACATTATGCAAAATTTTTACCATGCTATGGAATAATGAGCAATTGTATCTATTCTGCTTGCTTCTTTAGTCTTATAAGTTCTATCCATATATAGAAAATGGCAATAATAGAGGCAATACCATCCGATAAAGCATTGCTTATATAGATACCCTTAACTCCGAATATAGGTGCTAATAATAAAATCGCTGGTACAAGAATAATACCATATCGTAAAAATGCTAAAACACTGCTTAGTCTTGCTTTACCTATCACTTGAAAATACTGTGATCCTACGGTTTGTAATCCGATTAAGGGTAACATACATAGATAATATCGCATTCCATCCGAAGTCACTTTGATTAAAGATAAATCATCACTGAACATGGATGCCAGAACTTGCGGAAATAGCATAACAACTAGGAAAAGTAAAAAGGATAGTAGGAAGGAATAGAATAAAGCTAATTGCAAGGATTCTCGAACCCTTCCATAAAGTTTTGCTCCCCAATTGAATCCACAGATTGCGTTATTTCCCTGGACAATACCCATAACCACCATATGATAAAAGCTAAAGACACTTGACATAATCGTTACCGCTGCCACATCAAGATCCGTTCCATAACTAATTAAACTATAGTTTACATAGAAATTTACAATCGCCGCAAGTATCTGGATAAAGAAAGAAGGCAGGCCTAGTCTAATGCTTTCTTTTAATAATTTAACTTCTTCTTTTACTTTTCTCATTTTAAGATGAATAATGAAATCTGTTCTTTTCGCAAATGCATAAATAACATAAACAGTTAATGTTGTTTGTGATATAACCGTTGCAATCGCTGCCCCGGCAATCCCCATCTTAAATAGGAATATAAAGATTGGATCTAATATAATATTAAGGATCGAGGTTATAACAATGATTTTCATGGAAGTGCTAGCCTGGCCGATGGAGCGTAATGAGTTATTTAAACAATATCC
>JAAYSQ010000159.1 GCA_012523925.1 Clostridiales bacterium | reverse complement strand
TTTACATTTATTAGAATGATCGCATCGCTAGTATCCAAGCTTTTCATGAATTAAAATAACTTCATATTCACATCCTGTAGGTTTTCGATATAATACAGAAAAATTTCTACATATTCTCTGTGGACTTTTACAGTCGTAACATTTATCCCCCTTTACCGCACATGGGGTTTTCACACCTAAACGTTTTGCATTAAGAGGTGCTGCTATATTTCTTGCTCGATCTAGAGCATCCACATAATTTGAAGCTATTTTATTTTCACCAACAACTAAATAAACTTTTTCATGCCCAAAACTGATTGCAGATACACGATTTCCTGTGTTATCAATATTAATAATTTCTCCTGTTTCGGCAATTCCGTTTACTGATGAGATATAAATATCTGCAAGATTTGCTTTCTTTCTTATCTCCATAGCGCTCACGTTATCAGGTAATCGCATATGCCAATACACATCATTATGAGATGCTAGAGCATCATATAATTTCATTTCCTCTACGGAAACTGAGCCACCTATACCTATCGTTCTATTGCTCATTTGATTAGATAAATACTCTGTTGCTTCATCAGCATGACTAAATTCGCTTACCTTATAACCTAGGCATTCTAAACTTTTTTTAAGTTTTGTAAATTTCATAACTGTTTCGCTCCTATTCATACTAAAATATGTACATAATATAACAGATTTAAATGTGTCAATGAACAAGTAAATTGAAATTTATAGTTGTTACTTTTATTGTTGTTCTTATAAAGTTACACAATAAAAAATGATTATCCTCTACTGTCCAGGTAATGAATAATCATTTTTTATTCCTAATCTAGGGCAAGCATAATTTTAACCTTATGTCTCCTGTTACCTTTACTATAATCATATTACGCCGAAAAGTAAAGTTTTCTTAAGTTACTTTTCTACACACTCCCATAGCGAACACAATTATCATAAGTACTACTATAGATAAATAACCAGATTGTTTTCTTTTCATGGATTTCTCTGACCCCTTATTGATTTCAATATCTATCCCCACATCAATAGGATCTATTATGTGAAATTCTTATTCTTGCAGTATGAGTTAATAAATTTTAGTGAAACTATAACAAGTGGACTATCGTCTAAAGTTATAGTAGAAGTTGATATAAAATCATAATATTTCTAATATGTTAGCTTAAGAACTTAAGTACATAATTGCTTAAAAATCTGCAATGACAGTAAGTTAAGGCAGGAAAATGGAGGCTCAAGAATGTCAAAAAAACATATCAATGACAATAAATACTTATATAAGAGAAAAAAATATAAATTTTTTAAACTGTTTGGCACTTTATTATTAGTAACAATATTTACAATTGCATGTTCTAAGGAAGCTACAACCGTATCATCTACACCAGGAAAATCTACTGATCATCCTTCAGCAGATCCAACGCCAACAAAGAAGTTAGATAATACAAACGCACCAGAGCCAACAACAACTCCACAAGCGACAAAGGTGCCAACCTCTGGAATTAAAGATATTGTAAAGAATTTCAAGCCTTCAGATGAAGTTGCTTATGGAAAGAGTGCTATAGCTCAAGGGCATTTTGTATTTTACCGCAGTGGAAAATTCTTTGAAACAAATATTGTTGTTAAAAATACAAAAACCTCAAAAGAAGCAACCTTAGTCACCCTAAAAGACGGTCAATTAAATCCTAGTGAAATGTATCTTCTGGGTAATAATTTATATTATCATGAGAATGATGATATTTATCGCATCGATGTAGATGGAGAAAATAAAGTCCAATTATTTAAAGGAACAGCATCTATTTTAGGTATATCGAATGATAATATTATAGCCTTGGATAAGAAGACAAAAGAAATTATTGGTATTAATAACAAGGGTGATAAGACCGTTCTTGTAAAGTTGAATTCCATCAATCCAATCGAAGTTGTTGTAATGGAAGATGGTATTTATTATGTCAGCAAAAAGTCGAATAACAAAAACAATGGAAAGGATCCCACTGATCGTCTGTACTATATTGATTTTAACGGAAATAATAAGGCGGAAATTGATGCCGAGATTGATATTTATGATTTGAAAACCAATGGAAATGACCTATTTTATATTTCCATATCAGATAAATCAGAGGAAATGAGAATTAATAAGGTAAAGGGAGAAACATTTTCTACCATTCATACTATAACTAAAGAAGAATTGGAGAACTTGGAAGTCCACTGGTATCAACCTAATACATTTACTTTATTAGGAGTAAATGAGACCCATGTATATTATGGGATTAATACGGATTTCTTCGATACATTAGCTGTTTATTCAGTGAAGACAAATGGTGAGAACCCACAACTTTATTTAAATATAAAGGATCTGCCAAACATTGATCCATCTGCTTATTTTAGCAAAGGCATGATGGATGATGGATACTTGAAAATAATATTAGACTGTGACAGCAACCCTGTACAGATCTATCTAATAGACTTAAAAGATAAGTCATCAATCTTGTTCCAGGGTGGATATTATAATTCTAATACGATCGATGTATTAGGAGATACCATCTATTATTGCAAGGCCAATGAATTTGATCCTTTTATGGATGATTTGGAAAATTGGGAATATGGCTATAGCAAAATTTCAGAATCAAAATAAATATTCTTAACAA
>JAAYSQ010000026.1 GCA_012523925.1 Clostridiales bacterium | reverse complement strand
TTCAAGACAGGGTATGAAAGAGATGAGGTTGCAAGTGAGCAACCTTTTTCTTTTGGAAATTCATGTTCCAATACCCACAACGATTGTGGTATAATTTCTCCACAAGGCGACAACGACACATGTGGAGACAGTAGTATTAATATCAAGGGTGAAAAACAATATAGTAATTTAAAATTTGCTTATGACGGAATGATTGTCGAGTTGTAGAATAAGTATCATAGTAATGAGACAACTACCAAGTTATTAAGGTAGCTGTTATGAAGAAGATTTAAAGAACCCACTTAGAAGAATAAACTCTCTAAGTGGGTATTTTAATGACCTACTGAATTACGCATAATCTAAGCTCGTAGGATCTGTACATTTATTCGATTTCCCTTTATTCAATGCCTAAGACAGTATTTAATTCTGGTCCTTTAGTGAATTTAAATGTTATAATATCACCGATATCGTATTTGATAATATTAACAAAGTCTGCCACATTTACATCAAAGATCTCATTGCTATTATTCAAAAGGATGAAGAAATGTGAATTTCCTTCAATAACTCCTTCAGCTATTTTTGTAATCGTACCTGTAATCTTAGGTAGAGTTGATATATCCTCTATGCCAATTCCGTTTAATCTCATTAGATCTAGATAAGTATCCTCACATTCACTTATTGTATCTCCAATAGCTACAATCTGGTATTGAGCAATATTTACCATGGCATATGCTTTTACTAATCCTGCAGCATCTTTTAAAGCCATGAAATAGGTTGGTTGTTGACCGATGTTGAGAAGTAAGGGAAAGGTTGCCCTATAACCTAGGTGCTGTACCTTACCTTCTGCGGAAGACATAGCGGAATACTCCTCAGCACCTGCAATTGGATAAAATCTAGTTTCAGCGGTTCTCTGATTCATTAGTACAAAGCCAACATTGGATTCATCAGCTCCGACAGAGGTTACACCGGTATACACCCAGACATCATCTTCAAGTGCAAGGTAATTATAGCCATCGGTGGTTTGTAGGGCGTCCCTTTGGCCAATGATTGAGTTCCAGAAACCATGTTTAAGGGTACCATGATAATCATATAAGGAAATTAGTAATTGTGCGGAATAAACCCGATCAACCCAATTAGGGACATCTTCTATGGCATAGTCCTTGTGTTCGCCAGTAATGGCGTTAACTATAACAGCCCGATCAATGGTCTGACCACCGAATAGTCCAATTGTATATTTTTTCACTGGGCAGATCCAATAGGGAATACCCTCATCATCAATCTCAAAATTTATATTACCAAAAATATAGGTTGGGTAATTGAAACGTATATAACGGTATATATTTCTGGAAAAACGTTCTGTTTCAGAGTATTTAATACCTGTTTCCAATTTTACAAGCTCTACTTCTTCTGTTGTCATATCGATACGAATGTAAGCAGGGATACCTTTGGAACGATTATTTATCCATTTGAATAAACTACCGTAGTTTAAAGGTGTCACACGCACTGGCGTTCCTTTGTAATTAATCTGAGTATAATTTTCACCTACCTCAAATTGGGATACATATTCAATCATACCACCCATTTTTCTTGAGCCAAGCATAGAAGCAGATGCCTTATCTAATAGTGGAATTTCATTATAGGATATCTGTTTAATATCTGTTGTAAAATCTCGTTCTTCAGGATTAAGAAGTTTTTGATATCTTTTTGCGTTGATAATAGGGGAGGAGAGCAGACTTCCCAAAGCGAAAGCAAGAGCTACAATCAGAGTCAAACTAGAGATAGTAGCCAGGCCTTTGTGTTTGAATAAATCGCCGAGTGATGATATCTGAGCTTTATCCCCTTTGCTTGACGATATGCTTGCTAGGATAATACAAATCATAAATAGGGCAATGATTGCAAAGATCCAAAGACCTTTCGAGTGAACATTAATGGCTGGTAATGCAAGATAATAATATATCCCTGCAACCACTAGAATAAGAAGAATAGAAATAAGAAGTTTCGAAAATTTTTTCATAATGACAGCTCCTAACTTAAATTTGAATTTGCATATGTTTTCTATAGTATTATATTCGTATTTCACACATGAGTTGGAAATGTTTGTGGTATCTTGAATTTTAGTATAACAAAGGGATATCAAAAGTCAATGAAAGTAATTATATACTTTAATTATGTATATCCAAGTCACCTATGTTTGTTGCTTTGGTTCGCAGATTGACATTGTCTCATTAGTATCGTAATATTTAATAAAATAAGGTGTTATTAAGGTGATTTGCACTTATCTAGCTAGTAAATATACGATATTGTAACCACGAAAGGATGCACTAGATGAAGGAAAAGACAAGTAATTTTAAAACGATACTACTGGATGCAGACGGAACCCTATTTGATTTTAAAGCAAGTGAAAGAAATGCTTTATCGGAAGTTTTCAAAAAGTATGGATATGCTCTAAATGAAGAAATTAGGAAAACTTATGAAAGAATTAATATGGATTTATGGGAGCAGTATGAACTTGGCCAAATCGACCGTAACACTGTGATATATAGTAGGTTTGGCAAACTTTTTAAAACAATAGGTATTGATGATGATGGCGTTGCCTTTGAGGATGATTACCAGAAGATACTTGGGATGCAGCATGATTTATATGAAGATGCATTAGAAGTTATTCAATATTTGCACGGGAAATACGATCTGTACATTGTTACCAATGGTGTGACGGCTACGCAGATGCAAAGATTAAAGGATTCGACAATAGATCAATATATGAAGGATATATTCGTATCTGAGGCAACCGGCTTCCAGAAGCCTATGAAAGAATTTTTTGATTACTGCTTTGAAAGAATTGCAACAGTTGATAAAAGTAGGACAATGATTATTGGGGATTCCCTTACATCCGACATGAAAGGTGGCAACAATGCTGGAATAGTAACCTGTTGGTATAATCCAGATAAGCTTATCAATAATACGGATGTTGTAATTGATATTGAAATCCATGGTTTAAGGGAATTGTATCAGATATTATAATTAGAAAGAGATTAATAATAATTAAATATTTAATCATGTTCACGATTAAATATGGGATGTATTCCATTTTAAAATGGCTGTACATCCCATCTTATTTCATGACAAGTGAATTAATAAACCTATAGACAAAATACTGCGATGCCTATCTTTATTTGATGCTTTATATTATTTTTATATTGTTTAGCAATTATCCTCGGGAACTCGGTTTCTCACATACTCACTTTCCACGTAAGAGAAATTTTTCTTATGAAATTTCGCAATTGGATCTGGTCCCCTCATGATGTTTCTTTCTACACGAAGCATTCCATTTTTATCTGCTCTGATTCTCCAGTCTACAAGCATGATCTCATCTTTTAATATTTCAATACCTGTAATTCCTCTGGTATTAATACAGCACCCGGAATTGAAGTAGGGGAGTTCACCCGGTTTTGGAAATTTTGGACGATGGGTATGACCACAGATAAGCATCATTTTATGTTTCTTAATCCATTTGTTATAATTTCTTTCAATTCTATGTCGCTTATATAGGTTTCTAGCAGGGCTGGAGGGGTTATGAAAGCCAACAAGATGCATATACCTCCAAAAATATCGCAGTAGTATTTGTGAAACGAACCAAAATTGGTCGTTGATGGCATCGCCTTGATGGCCATGAACGACTAGGATTTCTTGACCGGTTTTTCTGTGTTTTAGCACAAGGGATTCCCTCGGAATAAGTCTAGCTAGTAAATCAACAACCTCCTGTTTATATTCATCATAGAAATGATAATAGTTTTTACATACGTATTGCTTGCGTTTAAGATAAATATTATGATTGCCATAAAGAATAAATAAGCGTTTGTCTTTATGGAACTTCTTCAGATTAGTGAAAACATCGCTATGGGCAATTCGAATATGTTTGAATTTGGGATGCTCCCAGAGCTCATCACCATCTCCTGCTTCAACATAGGTATATCCATTATTATAATACCAATCAAGAGCGTGCAGAAAAAGTTGCTGGTTTCTAGCAAATTCATCCGATGCACTATCATCTCCCCTATGGCAGTCACTAAAAAATATATATTTCGAATTCTCGTCAAAGAATAATACCTTTGCGCTTTTATAAGCCTGTGTTAATCGCTTATCAGTGAACATATTATCACTCCATATCTGATTATAAAATATTTATATTTTTGTTTTTGCTTGATAGCATTCAATCAAATTTTTCCAAAAGACCATATATTTTCAAGTCTAGAGATATAGTATTCGAAAATAAAGCCAAAAATATTAAATTATCATAATTTATAACTCTGTATAACATACCCCTATCTCTCAAAAATATCCGATAAAAGAATTAATGATATTTTGAATTGTTCCATTAGTAAAATGATGGTAAAATGGTTTTAATTATTTGTAATAAATATGGAACGATATAATCTAAATTAGACAATTAAATCAGGACAAAAATGGATTAAAATAATCGATATTGAAGATACTGAATATGATAAACATAGCTAGTGAGAAATAGATGACATGAAATGTATGGTGGAGGTCGATTATGGATGGATTCTGTAAATGAGTATATTGACAGCTATGATGACGAGAAAAAAGAATGGATCACTACATTTGTAACCTTTATGAGAGAAAACTATCCAAACTGGGAGGAAACCATAGCATACCAAATGCCTACCTATAAGTTCCTTGGGCAATATATCGCTTTTAATGCAGCTAAGACACATTTTACACTTCATACCTTAGATTATGTAATGTTGGACAAATTAAAAGAAGAATTATCAGATGCAAAGTTTGGTAAAAGATGTGTTAAAGTTAAGTACAAGAATAAAGATGCCATACCCATATTATTTGATGCCTGTAGAGAAATTGCTAATCGGAGCATGATAAGTGAAACGAGTGATTTTATTATATAGTTAGAATTATGTCTAATCCTAACTAGAAAGTGAAAATATATGATATGCTAGTATTAATGTAATATATAGAGCTATTAGTTTTAAGATAGAATAAGTTTTATTGCTTCAGATAAGAGGGTATAAGTCCACAATAAATACACTGAGATAAAGGTTGATAAGATATGAATAATTATAAATTGACAATTCAATATGATGGAGGACGCTATAAGGGATGGCAACGCCTTGGTAATAATGAAAATACGATTCAAGGAAAGATAGAGAAGGTTCTATCTCTTATGGCTGAGGAGAAGATTACCATAATTGGCTGTAGCAGAACCGATGCAGGGGTACATGCAATAGGGCAGGTAGCTAATTTCAAGACAAATAAGAAATTCACTGAACAGGAAGTTAAGCAGTACCTAAACAGATATCTTCCAACGGATATTAGTATTGTAGCTGTTCAACTTGTTCCAGATGATTTCCATTCTCGTTATCATGCCAAGGCAAAAACGTATCGGTATCAAATTTGGAACAAAGAATATTCCAATCCTTTTTTGCGAAAATATAGTATGCATATAGAGGAAGCATTAAATATTAATGCAATGAGACTAGCAAGCAGGCATTTTATTGGTTCCCATGACTTTACGGCATTCTCCAATGCTAAGTCTAAGAAAAAGTCTATGGTTCGAGAATTATATTCCATTGATATCCAGGAAGAGGATGGCTTGCTTGTTATACATGTGAAAGGTAACGGTTTTCTATATAATATGGCACGCTGGATCGTTGGTACTTTAATCGATGTTGGATTAGGGAAACTGGAAGCGAATCAAATTCCAGCAATAATCGCTTCTAAGGAAAGAAATAAAACTGGACGCCTGGCGGATGCACAGGGATTATATCTAGAAAGTATCGAATATAATTGAAAGGAGGTAAATCGATGACCAAGAGGATAATTCTAACTATAGTCTTTATTATTTTAATATTACTTGTTTCATTTTTTGGTCTGGGACCGGTACTTTTTGCTGATGGAACTAGGACGGAAAGGTTGTTAACCTTATTTGTTGTTATAGCACTTTATATTATTATTTTTATCTCTTTCTATTTTTTAAATAAACGAATTAGAAAATGATATATCACGATTTGCAAAAACCTTTATGTTAAATTAAGGGTCTTATAATGAGTATACATTAAATTGTATAAAATTTGTTGTTATGGGGTGGATAAAGTATGGTGGAAGTGAGAGAAGTCTTAACCAAGAAGGAACAAAAGATATTTGCAAAATTCAATTATTCAATGTACAAGGATATACCGCAGGCAATTCCGGATTTAATACAGAATGAATTAGATATGTTTAATCCAAAGAAAAATCCGGCCTATAAATACTGCTCAGTGAAACAGTTTTTAGCTTTTAAAGATGGCAAATGTGTGGGGAGAATAGCAGGTATTATTAGTCACGCGGCCAATGAAAAATGGAATACGAAAAGAATCCGTTTCTCCCGTGTTGATTTTATTGATGATTTCGAAGTATCTGCAGCCTTATTCCGTGCGGTTGAGGAATATGGGAGATCAGAAGGATTAACAGAGATTCATGGGCCAATCGGATTTAGTGATATGGATCAAGAGGGGATGCTGGTAGAAGGATTTGATAAAGTTGGTATGTTTATTACGATTTATAATCATCCCTATTACATTGATCATCTTGAAAAACTTGGTTTCATTAAAGATACGGATTGGGTCGAATATAAGGTCATGCTTCCAGAGAAACTCGATGAAAGGATTGCTAAAATCTCCGAAGCTGTAATGAGGAAGTTTCGTGTAACATTAATTGAACCAAAGACACGTAGGGAAATTAAGCCTTACTTGCCTCAAGTGTTTAATTTAATCAATATCTGCTATCGTGATCTCTACGGAACGGTACAACTTTCCAAGGAGCAGATTGTAAAATACTATAAGGAATTTATCTTACTGATTAATCCAGAGTATGTGAAGTTACTACTGGATGAAAACAAAAAATTAATAGGTTTTGGTCTGGCTATGCCATCTCTTAACGATGCAGTGAAGAAAAGCAGGGCAAGATTATTTCCTTTTGGATGGTTCCGTTTGCTACGAGCGCCCTTTAAATCTGCGAAAGTACTGGATTTGTATCTGGTTGGTGTGATACCGCATATGCAGAAGAAAGGATTGACAGCAGTTCTTATGAATTCAATGACACAGACAGCACTTAAAAACGGTATTAGCTACGCTGAGACCGGCCCTGAGCTAGAAAACAATATACAAGTTCAAGCATTATGGAAGCATTTTAAGGCGAAACAGCATAAGCGACGCCGCTGTTGGATTAAACAATTATAGTACATATTAAAAAAATCAATAAACATAAGTTGATTAATAAAAAAGCTGATAAATATAGAATCAATATTTCAATAATATCGCCAGAAGCATAAGCTCTTCCAATCGCTATTAAGCAGGAAAGTGGTCTTATGTATCTGGCGATATTTTCTTAAAGAATATATGTTTATATAAATGTATTTAGTCTATTATACTTTTAACTATTAACTTTATTTATACACGAAGTATCTTTGGAGCTCTAGGCGCACGAAGCATACTAGCCTCTGGCATACCAGCTCCAAGTAAAGGCTGTAGATAATATTTAAAAGCATCTGTTACATTATTGCCTTTCTCATTGATAAATTCGTCTGGCATTAATTTTGTCTTAGCCGCTATTTTATGAAGGTCCGTTATTTGATAATCTACGGAATAGTAACCGGTTCTATGGATGGTTATAGAACCATCGATATTATGCCAAATTGCAAACTGGGCAGCTTTTTCCCCAACTTCTCTAGCCTCATGTTGGTCTACATCGGATACACAACCCATAAAGGAGCGTTGTAGATATCCCAAAGTATCGGCACGAACTCTTTGAATTTTTAATTTTTCCTTAATCTGCTGGGTGAGAATTTCGCCTAAGGCTCCTGTTCCGGATAATTGTATGTTACCGTGGGCATCCTTTTCGCTCTTTACTAATTTCGTTACAATCGGCACGCCATTTGCGTCCTGTACACCTTCTGAAACAGCAACAATACAGCGACCGTATTTATCATAAACTTCTTTCACATCTCTTAAGAAATTATCCATAATAAATGGTCTCTCCGGTAGATAAACAAGATGTGGACCATCATCTGGGTATTTTTTGGCAATAGAAGCTGCGGCAGTTAAGAAACCGGCATGTCTTCCCATTACAACGCCAATATGCACTCCTGGAAGTGCGCGGTTATCTAAATTAAGACCGATGAAGGTCTGAGCAACAAATTTTGCTGCGGAAGGATAACCAGGTGTATGATCATTGATCATTAAGTCATTATCGATAGTTTTTGGAATATGTATTGCTCGGAATTCATATCCAGAGGATTCTGCTTGCTCATTTACAATACGTACGGTATCTGCAGAATCATTACCACCGATATAGAAGAAATAGCGAACATTATGGGCTTTAAATACATTAAAGATCTCCTCGCAATAAGCCTTGTCTGGTTTGTCCCTGGTGGAAAATAATGCTGATGAGGGTGTCATGGCAACCTGCTCCAAATTGTGGGTTGTTTCTTGGGTTAAATCGAGAAAATCCTCATTGATAATACCAGAAACCCCATTAATAGCTCCATAAACCTTTGTGATTTGAGGGAATTTTCTTGATTCAAGAACAACTCCAACCAAAGACTGATTAATGACTGCTGTGGGGCCTCCACCTTGTGCTACAACTACTTTTCCTTCAAGTTTCATACCTTTGTACACTCCTTTACGATAATTTAAATGATTTGTTAGTTAGGTCCTGATAAGGTCCTTATGGTATCTTTTGTATATTCTTATCGGTACATAATTTTGCTGATTTCTAGTCAATTAGAAGTCATTACGTATGTCGGATAAGTCTTATCATAGAGTGCATTTGTAACATCAAGTGTATTCTGTAGAGTTTATTGTACCACGGACTGGTATAATATGTAAATATATATAAAAAAAAAACAGTTTGCAAGAAAGCTCAGAAAAAGATATAATGAGGAAACCTAGTATAAAGGAGTTTTGCAAAATGATAAGTGCAAAGTTAAAATTAATTGCTGCTATGCTGATATTTGGAAGTATTGGGATATATGTCCGTAATGTTAATTTGTCTTCCGGACAGATTGCTTTGGCAAGAGGGATTATTGGAAGTTGCTTTTTATTACTTGCCGGTCGTTTGATGAAACAAAGATTATCCAGGGAAGCTATAGGTCGAAATATATTTTTATTAATTGCTTCCGGTGCAGCGATCGGATTTAATTGGATCCTGCTATTTGAAGCTTATAAATACACAACGATACCTAAGGCAACCTTAAGCTATTACTTTGCGCCTGTATTTGTAATGTTCTTATCCCCTTTTGTCCTTAAAGAACGGTTAACACCGAAGAAAATTATAGGAATCAGCGCAGCACTTTTGGGTATGTTTTTAGTAACAGGAATTGGAGGGGGTTCTGGTAAATCAGATTTGCTTGGAATTTCATATGGCTTGTTAGCAGCTGTACTTTACGCCTTTGTTATTATTATGAATAAATTCTTAAAAGGATTATCAGGATTAGAAACTACGATTATACAGATTAGTATAGCATCAATAGTTTTACTTCCCTACATACTTCTAACGGAAGAACTTCAATATTCTTCGCTTGATAGCACAGAATGGTTGTTGTTACTTATTATTGGTATTATAAATACCGGTCTGGCATATTTACTATACTTTACTTCCATGAAGGATCTTAGTGGGCAGACCATCTCGGTTCTAAGCTACATCGATCCCATCTTTGCGATTGTACTATCCGCTATTTTCTTAGGAGAGGGAATGTCTGTAAAGCAGATAATTGGTGGCGTACTTATTCTAGGTGGTAGCTTAGTCAGTGAATTGAAGGAAGAAGAAAAGCTTCCTTAGACGATAAAGATAATCAAAGTGGAAAATATAAATAAATATAGACTAATGTACAGAATAAGGATGGCGAACTCCCAAGTATTAATTAATAAGAAAGAATAGGAGAATTAACATGAGAATAGCTTCATTATTTGAACAAAAGAAAACAGTTTTCTCATTTGAGGTATTTCCCCCAAAGAAAACTAGTTCTATAGATACCATATATGCAACCCTAGAAGAATTACAAGGTCTGAATCCGGATTTTATCAGTGTTACCTATGGAGCTGGGGGTAACACAGGAGATCATATCACCTGTGATATTGCTTCCGTGATTAAGAATAAGTATAATATCCTACCACTGGCACACCTAACATGTATTAATGATACTAGAGAGGATATCGAAGTAGTGCTCGATCGTTTGGAGCAAAATGGTATCAAGAATATTCTAGCCTTACGTGGTGATATTAATCCTAATATACCGCCAAAGAAGGAGTTTAAACATGCCAGTGAACTGATTGCTTTTATCAAGCAAAGAGGTGGATTTCATATATCCGGCGCCTGCTATCCAGAGGGACATGTAGATTCTGATAGTTTAGTAGATGATATCTTGAATTTAAAAAAGAAAGTAGACGCGGGTGCAGAGCATTTGATTTCACAACTTTTCTTTGATAACAATTATTTCTACTCCTTTGTTGAAAGAGCTAGAATTGCTGGGATTAACGTACCAATTGAAGCAGGAATTATGCCGGTAGTAAATAAGGCGCAAATAGAAAGAATGGTAACATTATGTGGAGCCAGCCTTCCTTCAAAGTTTGTAAAGATGATACAGCGCTTTGAACATTCTCCAGAAGCATTACGGGATGCAGGAATTGCCTATGCAGTTGATCAGATAGTAGATCTGATATCCCAGGGGGTGGATGGTATACATTTGTATACTATGAATAACCCCTATATAGCGAAACGAATTAGTGAGAGTATCTCTGGCCTAATACAAGCATAGACCATGAGGCTTACGGATAAAGTATTAAATTCAATTACCTTTTCGCTGTATAAAATCGAGAATTTTGTGCAAGGATTAGATAGATTGTATATTCAAAAAGGTAAGAAAAGAGGTAAGATATGAAGAAATATATGATGTTAGTATGTCTAGTCATGTCAGGGTTATTATTAACTGGATGCGGAAAAAACGGCAAAGATACAGAGGGAACTCCTACACCAAGTCCTACCATGCCAATTGAGCAAGAGAACCCCGAACCTAGCCAAACGCCTGAGCAAACTGAAGAAGGAAATGTGAAAGAGGCGGCCGAGGAATCAAATGATAATACTAATACAATTAAGGATTACTTTCCTCCATTAAAAGATACAACTTATATCTATGAGGGGGTTGGAATGGAGTATGCATCATTTACTGTATTCATGGATTATTTCGATGAGGAGGATAATCGATACCAGACAAGAACTGATAATGGTGGTACCGTAACTGTAAAGGTATTAGAAATCAATGATGGAAAGTTATCTGTAATCAAATCGATCGGGGAAGCCTATTATAGGGATAATATTCTAGATACCAAACCGGAAAAACATGTAGATGTTTTATTAAAGGAACCTTTGGTTAAAGGGACTAATTGGACAACTCCTGATGGAAGTGAACGATATATTTCCAATACTAATGTGAAAGTGGAGTCGGATTTGGGAACCTATGATACCATTGAGGTAACGACGAAAAGAGAAGATTCTACAACCAAGGAGTACTATGCAAAGGGAGTTGGGATGGTTAAGAGTGTATTTAAATCTGATGATTATGAGGTGTCCTCTACTTTAAGCGCCATTAAGAAGGAAACCCCTCGTACCCAAATCATTGAAGTGTTTTACCCAGGTAAAGATGAGAAAATTCACGTGGAACAAATATCAGTAAACTTCCACACTAATGACATAACGAGAATTGTATTAGAAAAAGCAGTAAAAGAAGAAGTCTTAGATGATAATTATCTTCCATTGATTAGTAGCAATACAAAAATTAATTCTCTATATTTAGGTAAAGATAATATTGTTTATGTGGATTTCTCTAAGGAATTCATAGAGGAAATGAATGCAGGTTCTGGCTATGAAGTATTAATATTACAAAGCATAGTAAACACCTTGGGAAATTATTATGGAGTAGAGAAAGTATATATTACTGTTGATGAGAAAGTATATGAATCGGGGCATATCCTGCTAAAGCAAGGGGAAACTTTGGAAGTTAATATGGAAGCAGTTGTTCGAGAGGAGTAAAATGTGTCTATAATTTAATAGCGGAACTAAAAAATGCTGGTTTAGGCCAGCATTTATTATGTGACTTTAAAGAAAAGGGACTTTCATCAAAATGATTTTCCTTTAGATTGACAGGGGCTTCTATTGGATTATATAATTAGGATATATTTTCATAATAACCCGTGCTAGGTATTTTAAGCTGGGTATTCTAATAAGTTGTGGTTAGAGAACTTTATAAAGAGAAGGAGAGAGTTACATGTATATAGCAAGCGATAATAGATATGAGAAAATGGTTTATAATCGTTGTGGCGAAAGTGGATTAAAATTACCTGCCATTTCTTTAGGTTTATGGCAGAACTTTGGCTACAGAGATAGTTTAGATAACATGGAAAATATGTGTCATACGGCATTTGATTTGGGAATTACGCACTTTGATTTGGCTAATAATTATGGACATCCTTACAATGGTTCGGCAGAAGAGAACTTTGGTAAAATCCTGGACCGAGGATTAAGAGTATATCGGGATGAACTTTGTATTTCCACAAAGGCAGGATATGATATGTGGCCAGGGCCTTATGGAGATAAGAATGGATCTCGTAAATATTTACTTTCCTCCCTGGATCAGAGTTTAAAGCGAATGAAGCTGGATTATGTTGATATCTTCTATCATCATGTATTTGATCCTAATACACCATTAGAGGAAACGGCTTTGGCTCTTGACCATGCGGTAAGGCAAGGCAAAGCTTTATATGTAGGTATCTCCAACTATAATAAGCAGCAGACATCGGATATTCTTAAAATTTTTAGAGAATTAAGAACGCCATTTGTAGTGAATCAGCCGTCCTATTCCATGCTAAATCGCTGGATTGAAAAGGATCAACTTAAAGACTTTGCGGTGGAAGAGGGCTTTGGATTGGCGGTATTCTCACCACTCTATCAGGGGCTACTTACGGATAAATATTTAAATGGGGTTCCTGAAGGTTCTCGCATTGCTAAGGGTGCCACCTGGATAGCAAATGAACTGACTGATGAGATGATTGCAAGGCTGAATAAATTAAATGCAATTGCAAGTAGAAGGGGACAGAAGTTATCTCAAATGGCACTATCCTGGATTCTTCGTGATGGTATAGTAACTACAGTTCTCTGCGGGGCTAGTAGTCCAGAGCAAATAAAGGAGAATGTAGAAGCAG
>JAAYSQ010000158.1 GCA_012523925.1 Clostridiales bacterium | reverse complement strand
TGCGGTAACACGGTAGAAGGTTCCTCAGGAGTACGTCCTACGTAACCTCTGGCAATCTCACATCCAACTCTCCAATCGGATATGCCTAGACGTTCAATTCCCATTTGTCTTGAAGATACCAACCCTGCTTTTTCCTCTAAAGTTAATCTGCTAATTAGATCTTCCACCCTATCCGACAAGGGTAAATCTGCGTTTCGAAACGGATAGTCTGCTTTCATACGAATACCTCCTATAAATATTCATTAGGTATGATTTCTTTCACAAACTCCAAAACAGTTACTTTTTTCTCTGTTTTTTTGTACAATCTATCTATATTTTAACAAACACATTAGTAGAAACAATGGTTATTATCATGGATACCATGTAGTATACTATTTAAAGTTCTAAAACATTTACTTAAAATACATGTGCAAATACCACTATCGTTTTCCATAAAAGAGTATGAATATAATTAGGAGCAAATTAAAAGACCTTAATGTAAGAATTTTTGAGTTGCACCCTATAAGTAAGATTGTTTAGGTCAAATTTATAGGAGTTAATTCATTGATTACATCAAGGTCTTTTATACTGTTTTAAAATTTATTAAAATATTATTATTCTATTGTAACTCATCCAGCGTTTTATAATATGACGGAAGGAATTCTTCCAGGAAGATATCCACTTCCTTAAGCTTCATTTCCTTAATTATCAACAATATCGACTTTTCTGCGCTGATAAATTCAGTATTTCCAGCTTTCTTTTCTTCAATACATTTGATTAGTGCAGATAATTTGTCTGCTGCTTTTACAAGTTTCCATAGATAGGCATCCTCTTCCTGTGGGAAAAAGATAGCTTCATAGTGTTTACGCATATCCTCTGGTAGCATGGTAAGCAATTTATCCGCCGCAACCCTCTCGACTACCTTAAAAGCACCTTGGATATCTTCATTAAAGTACTTGATAGGTGTCGGCATATCTCCAGTAATAATCTCTGTAGCATCATGATATATACCAATTAAAGCAGCTCTCTCAGCATTTAGATGGTTCCCAAATCGTTCATTACTGATAATAGCCAATGCATGCGCTAGGATACTAACCTCCAAAGAATGCTCACTGATATTCTCGGACTGAGAATTACGCATCAGAGACCATCGTTCAATGAATTTCATCCTTGACATCATGGCAAAGAAATTGTACGCCATATCACTTCCTCCTATGTGATTTTTGTGATTTTTAAAATAAAGATGAGGGCATTTCTTTATGAGTTACTCCGTTACGATTACTGTTCCAGACATTTCTTAATATACTTGCCGGTATATGACTTTTCATTGGCTGCAACTTCTTCTGGCGTTCCAGTAGCAACAACAGTACCACCTTTATCTCCGCCTTCCGGTCCCATATCTATAATATAATCTGCTGTCTTAATTACATCAAGATTATGCTCTATAACAACAACGGTATTTCCTGTTTCCGAAAATCTACGAATGATTTCAATTAACTTATGCACATCTGCAAAGTGCAAACCAGTTGTAGGTTCATCTAAGATGTAAATTGTCTTACCAGTACTTCGTTTACTGAGCTCAGTTGCAAGTTTGATTCTTTGTGCCTCACCACCTGAGAGGGCTGTGGAAGGATGACCCAAACGGAGATAGGATAATCCTACATCATAAAGTGTTTGAATTTTTCTATGAACGGATGGAACATTTTCAAAGAATTTCAACGCTTCCTCAACTGTCATATCTAATATATCAGCAATCGTTTTCCCTTTATAACGAACTTCCAGTGTTTCGCGGTTATATCTCTTACCACCGCATACCTCACATGGAACATAAATATCCGGTAGGAAGTTCATCTCAATCTTAATAATACCATCGCCGCTACAAGCCTCACATCTTCCGCCTTTCACATTAAAGCTAAAGCGTCCTTTCTTATAGCCACGCATTTTAGCATCTTGTGTTGCTGCAAACAAGTCTCTAATCTGGTCAAACATACCTGTATAAGTTGCTGGATTAGATCTAGGTGTTCTACCAATCGGCGATTGATCAATATTAATAACCTTATCCAACTGATCTATACCTATCATATCCTTATGTTTGCCTGGTATACTATG
This sequence comes from Clostridiales bacterium, assembly GCA_012523925.1. GTDB lineage: Bacteria > Bacillota > Clostridia > Lachnospirales > Lachnospiraceae > Mobilitalea. The sequence continues at coordinate 8,318 of JAAYSQ010000158.1, read as the reverse complement.
GGCACGATTCAAATCTCGTGCTAGTCTCTTATATAGTATCTCTGTAACTAGAGAACTTTTACCAGATCCTGATACACCGGTAATACAGGTCAAAACACCCAATGGGATATCTAATTTAACATTCTTAAGATTGTTTTCAGCGGCTCCAACAATGGATAAAAATCCAGTAGGTTTTCTTCTCTCACTCGGAACCGGTATCGTAATTCTACCACTTAGATAAGCTCCGGTAATCGATCCCTTCACCTTCATAATCTCTTCAGCCGTGCCTTCTGCTACTACTTCACCTCCATGCTCTCCAGCACCAGGTCCAATATCAATGATATGGTCAGCAGCAAACATAGTATCCTCATCATGTTCCACAACAATAAGGGTATTACCTAGATCTTTCAAATTTGTTAAAGCTTGCAGTAATTTATCATTATCCCGCTGATGAAGGCCGATACTAGGCTCGTCCAAGATGTAAGCTACACCTACAAGGCCGGAGCCAATTTGCGTAGCCAATCGAATTCGCTGCGCTTCTCCACCTGATAATGTTCCAGTAGATCTAGCCAAAGTTAGATAGTCCAAGCCTACATCGATTAGAAATTGCAGTCTTGCTCGAATTTCCTTTAATACAAGATCTCCAATCTTTATCTGCATGGGTGATAATTGTAGATTATCCATAAAATGTTTGAGATCACGAATTGAATATTCGGTGACATCGGATATGCTTTTATCTCCTACTGTTACTGCCAAGGCTTCCTTTCTTAGACGCTTTCCTTTACATTGCTTACATGGTGTTGTCCTCATAAAGGTCTCATATTCCTGTTTAGTTGACTCAGCACTGGTCTCCCGATAACGGCGCTCAACATTGCGTATTAATCCTTCAAATGCTACATCATATACTCCAACGCCTCGCTGTCCACGATAATGAACTTTCACCGACTTACCGTTCGTACCATGGATAAACATGTGCTGTATCTTTGCCGGAAGCTTCTTAAATGGCGTATCTAAATCAAAATCATATTCTTTTGCTAAGGCTTCCATAATAGCTCTCGTATAGCTCCCGTTTTTCTGAACAGACTGCCAGCCTGGAGCCGCAATAGCACCACCAATTATACTTTTATCCTTATCTGGAATAAGAAGATCTTCATCAAATTCCATCTTAATTCCAATACCATGGCATTCTGGGCAAGCACCGAAAGGATTATTAAAGGAGAATATTCTCGGTTCAATCTCATCAATACTGATGCTACAATCCGGGCAAGCAAAATTCTGGCTCAATACTATAGGTTCTCCCCCAATAACATCAACAATCAATAAGCCATCTGCTAATTTCAACACAGCCTCTATGGAATCTGCTAAGCGGTTCTCAATACCTTCCTTAATTATAAGACGGTCAATAATAATCTCAATATTATGCTTTATATTTTTCTCTAATTTAATTTCTTCTGACAAATCATAAGTATTACCATCCACTCGAACGCGTACATAACCACTTCGCTTTGCCTGTTCGAATAATTTAACATGTTCTCCCTTACGGCCTCGCACTACGGGCGCAAGCAACTGTATCCTAGTCCCTTGTGATAGAGCCATAATTTCATCTACCATCTGATCTACTGTTTGTTTCTTGATTTCCTTCCCACATTTTGGACAATGAGGAATACCAATTCGTGCATAGAGCAAACGAAAATAATCATAAATCTCAGTGACCGTACCTACCGTAGAACGAGGATTACGGTTTGTTGATTTCTGATCGATAGAAATCGCTGGAGGAAGCCCTTCGATGCTTTCTACATTGGGTTTTTCAATCCGGCCAAGAAACATTCTTGCATATGAGGACAGGGATTCCATATATCTCCTTTGCCCTTCTGCGTAAATGGTGTCGAATGCGAGGGAGGATTTACCAGATCCAGATAAGCCTGTTATTACAACAAACTGGTCTCTTGGAATATCCAAATTGATATTCTTCAAATTATTTTCCTTGGCTCCTCGTATTCTAATATAACGCTTTTTATCTGCCATTATTTCACTCTTTTCTAATACTAAAATTAGTATAGGTTCCTGTAGTACCTATATTCGCTCTCTTTCTTCTATCTTATCATTAAACTTTTGCTAATTATTCCGCATCAAGCAGATGTTTCTTGATTTCCATCATCTTATCCCTTAGTTCTGCTGCCATTTCAAAATTCAGTTCCGCTGCGGCTGTATGCATTTGTTTAGTAATCTTCTTAACCAATGCCTGCAGCTCTTTCCGTGACATAGATTCAAGATCCTTTTCCATATCCTTCGGATCAACTTCCACCTTTTTAGAAATACTAATCAGATCACGAACCTTCTTCTGAATGGTCTTTGGGGTTATACCATGAGCTTCATTATATGCCTGCTGTATCTGCCTTCTACGATTTGTTTCCGAGATTGCCTTGTTCATGGAATCAGTCATTCGCTCTGCATACATGATTACCCTTCCGCCTGCATTACGAGCAGCACGACCAATGGTCTGAATAAGGGAAGTTTCAGAACGCAGGAATCCTTCCTTATCTGCATCCAGAATAGCGACAAGTCCCACCTCAGGGATATCAAGACCTTCTCGAAGCAAGTTAATACCTACCAATACATCAAAGAGATCCATACGCATATCACGAATAATCTCTGAACGTTCTAGAGTATCGATATCTGAATGTAAATACTTAACACGGATGCCAACTTCCCTTAGATAGGTAGTCAGGTCCTCTGCCATTCTTTTCGTTAAGGTAGTAATTAAGACCTTGGTCTTTCTATCTAATTCCTTGCGGATTTCGCCAAGAAGATCATCAATCTGCCCTTCAACGGGTTTCACTGTTACCTCTGGATCTAAAAGTCCTGTTGGTCGAATAACCTGCTCTACTCTCAATAACTCATGCTCATTCTCATAGACAGATGGTGTCGCAGATACGCAAAGAATCTGATTGATCTTATCTTCAAATTCTGTAAAGTTTAATGGTCGGTTATCCAAAGCGGAAGGAAGTCGGAAGCCATAATCCACCAAGGTTTGCTTTCTAGATCTATCTCCAGCAAACATTCCTCTAATCTGTGGAATTGTTATATGGGACTCATCTACAAAAATCATGAAATCATCTGGGAAATAATCAATTAATGTATGAGGAGGAACACCGGGCTCTAATCCAGTTAAATGTCTAGAGTAATTCTCAATTCCAGAGCAAAATCCTGTCTCACGCATCATCTCTATATCAAAATGAACTCTTTCGGAAATTCTTTGCGCTTCTAATAGTTTGTCCTCACTCTTAAAATAGCGAAGTCTCTCCTCAAGTTCAATCTCTATATTCTTAATTGCTTCCTCCATTTTTTCAGGGGATACAACGTAGTGGGATGCTGGGAAAATAGCGATATGTTCTAAGCTACTCTTAATCTCACCCGTTAATACATCAATCTCTAAGATGCGGTCTATCTCATCACCAAAGAATTCAATACGAACTGCGGTTTCCGACGATTCTGCTGGGAAGATCTCTATTACATCTCCACGAACACGAAAAGTTCCTCTCTTAAAGTCCATATCATTTCTTGTATACTGGATATCAATTAGCTTTCGAAGTACATCGTCCCGGTCTTTCACCATACCTGGGCGAAGGGAAATTACCATCTCATGATAATCAATCGGGCTTCCCAAGCCATAGATACAGGAAACACTGGCTATAATGATCACATCTCTCCGCTCTGCTAATGCTGCGGTTGCAGAATGCCTTAGTTTATCAATCTCATCATTAATCGCGGAATCTTTCTCGATGTAGGTGTCTGTTGATGGAACATAAGCTTCCGGTTGGTAATAATCATAGTAACTTACAAAATACTCCACGGCATTTTCCGGGAAAAACTCTTTGAACTCACCATAAAGCTGGGCGGCTAGAGTTTTATTATGTGCTATGATCAAAGTAGGTTTTTGGATTTGCTGAATGACGTTCGCCATAGTAAATGTCTTACCTGAGCCCGTTACACCCAGTAATGTCTGGCATTGATTGCCACTCTTAAAACCTTCAACCAATGCTCGAATTGCCTCTGGCTGATCACCGGTTGGTGCGAATTCCGATACCAATTTAAATTCCATAACACAACTTCCTTCCTGTTGCATTCTATCGTTTAAAGTTCACTTATTTCTTCTAACAATGTTTGTAATTATAGCATACCCATATTGTAAAATCAATACATTTTCGAATGTTTGTTCTATTATATGGAAATAGCTTAATTGCTCGTATTTATGCTAAATTTGAACTTGTAATACATAAAAACCTTTATCAGTTTAGCATTATAACTAAGGCTAAACTGATAAAGGTTCCTTATTTCTTCTACTCTACCCATTCAATGCTTTCTTGCATAACTTATAAAATGCATCTGCAAATTGTTTATCGTTTTCTGGGGTTCTTTTCTTCGTATGACCGCCACCCCGCTTTCCAGCCCTACGGCGCTTTCTTGCCATATCTCGCTCCATGAGCATGATATTAATATTATAATCAGTGTAGATTTTTCCATTATGATGAATTGCGTAGGCACCTTTCCCCAATGCCATTGCAGCAACTCCATAATCCTGGGTTACAACAATATCTCCCTTATCGGTTCGATTAATTAATGCAAAATCCACCGCATCCGGTGCCTGACTAACAGATATTATTTCACTGTATTCGGAATGCAATATATGGCTTGTATCAATCAGCATAAGAACTGGAATCTGTAACTCCATTGCAATTTCCTCTATGATTCCCTTTACCGGACATGCGTCCGCATCAACTAATATCTTCATTTTTCCCCCATTCTTGCACATCACTACTATTTGCTAACCACAGCCTTATGCTACTTCATGCTACTTCCAGCCATTTACTACAACATAAAATTTTAAAACCAATAAGTTCAATTACTAATAAAATCAATTTCATCCTTACCAAGTTGCAAGACTATTCCCATACATTATTTTAGATTAATATGAAATATTTCCGTATAGGTTAATTTACCATTTATATGTTCTGATTGCATTAAACTTATCTTGGTTACATCCATTTTTCTCGATTGAAATTTCTCCTCTAGATTGAGAACTTGAAAATTATGATCTACCGTAATCTTTCTTCCCAATGTAATATGTGGCTTAAATTCTCGTTCTTCAACTGCAAAACCTGCCTTTATTAGCTCTCCTGTCATATCCCCTTGTAATTGCCACAATGAAGGCTCCTTTGCAATACCAAGCCAGTAAATGTCTCCACCTCTACGCTTAAATCTACCAAATCCTCCAATGGTTATTGGGAACATATTACCACCTGATTTGATAACTTCTTGCATTGCTAGCTTAATTGCTTCTACATTATCACTTTCTCCAATAAAATTCATGGTTATATGAAAATTTTCTTTACTTGTAAACCTTCCACTTCTTGTATGATTACGTAGATCTTCTGTTATCTTAAATAAGTATTCCTTAATATCATCGTTTAGAGTTGTTGCTGTAAATAATCTCATGACATTCCACCCTACATGATTATTTTAGTCTACATGTCGCGTTTTCTATTTGTATTAATCAAATACCAATTATAGTATAACATAGAAAGGAAAATAAAATAACGCATCAAGCTATATTTAAGTATATGTATATATAGCGGGTTCTTATATTAAAATTCAATATATATCATTGTAATCTTTAATTTATACCGATATAATAGTAGATGGCTTTTTAATTACTAGAGAATAAGGAGAGACTTTCATGAAACGTAAACACACCTTGGGTCGTGTCAGTAGTATTACCTTATTGGCACTGCTCTCTTTATTAGTGAATCAATTTCTAACGAAACCTGAAGCTGATGTACAGAAGGTACATAACAACAATCACATCGATATGCTTGAAGTACATTTTATCGATGTTGGACAGGGGGATTCTATACTAATTGAAACCGGCGATTCAGCCATGCTTATCGATGCTGGAGAAAACAATCAGGGTAATACTGTTGTAGAATATCTACAATCGCAAAATATTGAGAGCCTTGATTATGTGATTGGCACCCATCCTCATAGTGATCATATAGGAGGATTGGATACAGTAATCCAATCATTTCAAGTAGAAACAATTATTTTGCCTGCGGTTAGCCATACTACGAAAACCTTTGAAGATGTTTTAGATGCGGTTGAAGATGCAGGGCTTAGTCTTACCAAGCCGAAAGTTGGTGACACCTATTCCTTAGGATCTGCATATTTTACAATACTTGCTCCCAATTCTGAAGAATACAGTGAATTAAATAATTATAGCGTTGGCATAAAGTTAACGCACGAAAATAATTCCTTTGTATTTACTGGGGATGCTGAAACTCTAGCAGAGAAAGAAATGTTAGAAAACGGTCTTAACTTATCTGCTGATGTGTTTAAGCTTGGGCACCATGGTTCGACTACAAGTAATAGCCGAGACTTTCTAGATGAAATTGATCCTGATTATGCGGTTGTGAGCGCCGGCTATGACAACGAATATGGTCATCCCCATGTGGAAATTCTTCAAGCGATATTAGACTTGAATGTTAAATTATATCGTACGGATCTGCAGGGAACCATCATTTTCACCTCCGATGGTGACAACCTTTCTGTTAACACTACGGAATATAAGATAACAAAAGAAGATCTCGTACGCTATAAATAATTGACTCGATTTTTATTAACAAGATGGAGGAAAACTTATGACAAAATTAATCATTGATCGGTTTGAAGGGAGCTATGCAATCTGTGAAGCAGAGGATAAATCCACAATACAAATCCCAAAGTATAAATTGCCTCTAGATTGTAAAGAGGGAGATTGCTTAATCAAAGATTCTAATGGCATGATACAAAAAGATAATACATCCACCCAACGCCGGAACAATTATTTAAAAGAAAAACTAAATCGATTATTTAAATAGGAGAGGGAAAATATTATGCAGGATTTAGAAAAGATATTTTTAGAAGATAAAAAAGAATGCTATAAGCTACTTCATGCACAGTTAGAAGCAATGCTTGAAGGAGAGTCCAACCTAATTGCTAACCTCAGTAATACATCTGCACTACTTAATATGGCAATAGACAATATTAACTGGGTAGGTTTTTATCTACTGGAGGGAAATGTATTACATCTTGGTCCCTTCCAAGGAAAACCTGCTTGTATGCATATACCTATTGGTAAAGGGGTATGTGGTACGGCTGTTTCTGAAAGAAAAACCCAGCTCGTAAAGGATGTCCATACTTTTCCTGGACATATCGCCTGTGATAGCGCTTCAAACTCTGAGATTGTGATTCCCATTTATAAAAATGGCAATATCATAGGAGTTCTGGATATCGACAGCCCCATCATCGGTAGATTTGATACAAGGGATCAAGAAGGATTAGAAGAAGTTGTCCGTATCCTTGAGAGAAACATAGCTCAAATCTAAAGTAATTAGCCTTTACTCAGCTCTCAAGTCGAAGTCGACAAGCAAGTGAGAACTATCTTACATTAAACGAAATAAACGTAGCTTTTATAAATCTAATAAACATAATTATAATGAAAGGGCTTCGCATAATTTTGTGCGACAGCCCTTTTCTGCTTCCTAATTAAGTTGACTCTTTACTGCATTCAAGATCTTCTCCATTAATTCTTCAACGCCCAATTTTTCACCATTAACAGTAATGTGAGCATATTTTTCATATAATGGACAGCGTTCTTCATAAATTGATTCTAATGTCTGTCCTTCTCGAAACACAACTCCCCTTTGCCTAATATTGCCGAGGCGGTTTTTTATTGTTTCATAACTTAATTCAATATACACAACAACACCGATATTCCTTAAATGCTCCATAGCTTCCGAGCAGTATACGACACTTCCCCCAGTGGCAATTACCGTATTCTCAGTATCGATATCTTTATTAACCTGGTTCTCTATCGCTTGGAAGCCTCCGGTTCCTTTTGCTTTAATTATATCTTTCAGAAGGCAGCCCTCCTGCTCTTGGATGAGCAAGTCCGAATCAATAAACCCATAACCTAAAACCTTTGCTAGTATAACTCCTATTGTGCTTTTGCCGGCACCCGGCATTCCAATAAGTACGATGTTCTTCATTTCTTTTTCGGTCAATATCAAATTTAAAATTGATCAAGGAGACCGCTTCCCTCCTTTGTATGGTATAATTCAAAACTTAATAAAATCAGATATGGAAATCCGTTTCTGTGAATAGTATAGCATTTCTATGTTATGAAACCAATATAAAAATACCGGCTATGCCGGTATTTTTCTCATAATATATGAATTACTTGTAGCTTAGAGGTCACATTACTTCGCTTTGTTCTTTAATTCTTTTAATCGTTTATTGATCCT
>JAAYSQ010000157.1 GCA_012523925.1 Clostridiales bacterium | reverse complement strand
TATTAATTTTTATATTAATTTTTATAAGTATAGTAATTTTTCCACACTTGATAAATAATAATAATTAGAAACTTGAAAGGATGAATACTATGGCAAATATATTGGACAATGTAAAAGCAATTGAAGAATATATAATTAATTTTAGAAGAGACTTACATGAAAACCCAGAACTTAGTGGACAGGAATTCAAGACTCAAGAAAAAATCATGAAAGAGTTAGATGCCCTTGGAATTCCATACAAGAAAGCAGGTAACACCTCCTTAATTGCAACATTAAAGGGTGGCAAAAGTGGTAAAACCATCGCTTTAAGAGCTGATATCGATGCACTACCAATAACTGAGGAAACCGATGTTGAGTTCAAATCGAAAAACGAAGGCATTATGCATGCTTGTGGCCATGATGCCCATACAGCTATGCTTCTTGGCGCTGCAAAAATCTTATCCGAAATGAAAGAGGAAATCCATGGTGAGGTTCGTTTCTTCTTTCAAGAGGCTGAAGAAACCTTCACCGGTGCTAAGAAAATAATAGAAGCTGGCGGTATGGATGGTGTTGATGCTTGCTTTGGTATGCATGGCATGCCAGAACTTGAGACCGGACATGTGAATATTGAAGGTGGCTATCGAATGGCAGGCTGTGACACCATTTATGTTAAGTTTGAAGGCGTTTCTGGTCATGGTTCGGTACCACATAAAGCAAAAGATACGATTCATCCCGCTTGTATTTTTGTTACAGATCTACAAGGGATTGTTACAAAAAATATTGATGCACAAGATCCAATCGTCCTATCTGTTGGAAAGTTTATTGGGGGTACAAAAGCAAATGTTGTATCCAAATATACAGAGATTGATATTTCCATGAGATATTTTAATCCAAAGGTTAGAGAAATTGCTCATGAAGCCATAAAAAGACATGCAAAAGCCATCGCAGATGCCTATGAGATTAAGGTAGATGTACAGATTGAAGAAAGTGCACTTAGTCTCTATAATGATGAGGAACTTGCTGCTCTTGCAGATCAATCTGCAACAAAGGTTTTTGGCGAAGGCAAGAATTTATCCTTGCCAAAATATATGGGATCCGAAGATATGCCTTACTATTTCCAACATGCGAAAGGTGTATATGCATTTATGGGGTATCGTAATGAAGAACAAGAAGCGATCTATTTCCCACACCATGAAAAATTTAAGATTGATGAAGATTATATGAAATACGGTACTGCACTTCATGTACAGTTTGCCTTGGATTTCTTAAATCATTAATAATCCCATCTTATAATTTCTACTCCTTATTGGCATAATAACCATATTAATTACAATTAGATTATCTGCAAAAGTTATTAACGACGATAAGGAGTGTTTAATATGATAGTTACTACCGAACATGTAACAAATAAAGGGCAAGGCACAACCCGAATTCCCAATCGATTAATCAATGAAAAATCTCCCTATCTTTTGCAGCATGCTTTTAACCCAGTAAATTGGTACCCTTGGGGTGAAGAAGCATTTGCAAAGGCAAAGGAGGAGAATAAACCGATATTCCTTTCCATCGGCTACTCCACATGCCACTGGTGCCATTTGATGGCCAAAGAATGCTTTGAAGACGAGGAAGTTGCAGCCCTATTAAATGAGTCATTTATAGCAGAAGCCCTTCTATGCTGGCACCTACTTTCCAAAGGAGTCCCGCTATGGAATCGTTGGATTAATAGATCTACTTTCCCAAGTAAACTTACAATGGCATGAAAATCAGGAGGATTTTACACGTACTGGAGATCAACTTGCTGCAATTATGAAGCGGGAATTTGAGGAGCGAACCAATACCGGCTCCGTCTCAAAAGATCTGATTAGTCTTGCGGTGACTCAGTTTCAACAGAATTTTGATCATGATTTTGGTGGCTTTGGAAATGAACCGAAATTTCCTACCCCTCATAACCTTATGTTTCTACTTCGTTATGCATGTTTAGAGCAAGATGAGCAAGCTTTATTCATGGTGGAGAACACCCTAAAGCACATGTACCGCGGAGGTATCTACGACCATATTGGTGGTGGTTTCTCAAGGTACTCCACCGATGCCAAATGGTTAGTACCCCATTTCGAGAAAATGCTCTATGACAATGCTCTGCTTGCCATTACCTATGCGGAAGCTTATCAATATACGAAAAACCCACTGTATCGTATGGTTACAGGACAGGTTCTAAAGTACATCCGTAGGGATATGATGTCTCCTGAAGGTGGTTTCTATTGTGCCCAGGATGCTGATAGTGAAGGTGTGGAAGGCAAATACTATGTATTTACACC
>JAAYSQ010000156.1 GCA_012523925.1 Clostridiales bacterium | reverse complement strand
CACACAAATATTCAACTATAAGAAACTATCAGAAAGGTATTATTATGAAAAGAATATATATATCTGATCTAACAACAAATCAAGAATGTAAGATTTCAGGAATCGTTGAGAATATTCGAGATAAGAGAACTATGATGTTTCTTGTTATCAAAGATATTAGTGGCAAGATTCAAGTAACCATAGACAAGGTTAAAAATCCAGAAATTGCAGATGAATTGACCAAATTAACACTTGACTCATTTTTAACAGTCGAAGGTATCTGTGTTGAAAACAAATATGTTAAGTTGAATGGACGTGAGATACTTCCTAACAAAGTACAAATTGAGTCCATTGCTTCCCCACTCCCTATTCAGAGAGAAGAAAATAGCGGAGAACGTTCTTCGATCGATCAACGAATTGACTATCGTTGGATTGACTTGCGTACAGATAAAAATCAACTTATTTTTAAAATACAAACTTACATGACTAATACAATGCGCCAGTTCTTATTAGATAGAAATTTTTTAGAAATTCATACACCAAAACTAATTGCTACAGCATCTGAGAGTGGTTCCGATGTATTTGAAGTGAAGTATTTTAATAAAAATGCATATCTGGCTCAAAGTCCTCAATTTTATAAGCAGATGGCGATGGCCTCTGGATTTGAAAAAGTTTTTGAGATTGGACCAGTATTCCGTGCTGAAAAATCCTTCACTAATAAACACACCACAGAATTTACTGGTTTTGATCTGGAATTCAGCTATATTAATTCTTACCATGATATAATGGCCTTAGAAGAGGAACTTCTTACTTATACACTCGGTAAGATTAAAGATGTTTATGATAAACAATTGAAAGAATTGTTTGGAATAGAACTTGTAATTCCTACTCTTCCTTTCCCAGTAATAAAGTTATCCGAATTATATGAAGAGTTGGAAAAACGTTATGGATATACTGTTTCCAATATTGAAAAAGGAGATCTTACTACAGAAGCAGAAAAACTATGCAAGACCTTTTCAATGGAAAGGTATGGCCATGAATTTTTATTTATAACAGACTTCTCAGCTAATAACAGAGCTTTCTACCATATGAGGAAAGATGGTATACCTCAAGGCTTTGATTTAATCTGGAATGGTGTTGAGATTACAACTGGTGCACAGAGAGAACATCGTTATGAAATCTTGGTAAATCAAGCAAAAGAGAATAATCTTGAAGAAGATGTTAAGTTCTATCTGGAATTTTTTAAGTATGGATGCCCTCCTCATGGTGGCTTTGGTTTAGGTATTGATAGATTAACTATGCTTCTCTTCGGGCTTCCAATTAAAGAATGCATGTTTCTTTTTAGAGGTCCTAACCGTCTTCATCCTTAGAAACTATAATTTCTTTGTATGAGTGGTTTGTTTTCTGATATTTCAAAATATGTACTAAGTTCAGATTGCGTCATGTAATAAAAAAGTCCATTCTAACGAATGGACTTTTTATATTCTATCATATTTAATCTTCTATCATAATTTTTAAATTATAACTCATTAACATTTCGATAAATAATAGCATTGTAAATTATTAATGCAAGTGTTATTACTACTGCAATAATAACTACACTCATTCCACCAATAATACCAACAGATTCTGCTACAGCACCTATAATGGCTGGCATTAGTATTGCGCCTATTCCAGTAAAGGTGAGAAGAAAACTTAGCGCAATCGGATACTCTTTTAAAATCTTACCAATGCTTGCTAACATGGTCGGAAACAACCCAGCCATGAAAAATCCAACACCAATGATCCCCACAATTACTGGTGTCATTGTTCTACTTAGTAATAAAATTACAAAGAAAATTAGGTATCCAAAAGCATTCATCAGTAGTAGTTTGGATTTACTTATCTTATTTGATAGATAGGCACAAATCAGGCGCCCGAATAAGATTACAAGCCAAAGCAAACTTGCCATACTTTGCGCTAGATTAGCACTCATTATTCCAGAATCTTTAAAATAGGTCACTAACCATCCATTCACCGCTTGTTCTGCACACATATAGCTAAATAAAACTCCACAAGCTGTTAGAAAATATTTGTTTTTTAAAAATCCCCAATCTGTCTTCTTATGTTCTTTTGTTATTGGACTATTATTCGGTATAGGCATCATACCATATGCAATCAACTCAATTAAACATAAGAATGCAATCGTCAACGATGCATATATCCATCCATTCGGGTTATTTCTAGTGAAAAACAAAGCGATAAAGGGTGATATAAATGCACCAATAGCAAATAAACTATGTAATAAATTTAATGCCCATGCTTTACCTGTAGCAATCTCATTGATAATTCCATTGTTAAAATTACTAATAGCTCCGCGATTGATACCAGTTAAGAAAAATGCGAGCAGTAAAAGGATTGGGTTACCAGTAAGTACCATTAGAATAAAAGCAACCAATAAATAATTGTTTTTGTGCTCGCGAAGTGATTTTCTCATTAGATTGATTGTCCAATATAATGCCTCCTTTGTAGTATATGACCCTATTGATTAGAATACCATTCTTTGAATTATATGTAAAGTATCGCCAAGGCAAATATTAGATCTTAAACCATAAAAAGAACCCTTCATCGGAAGAGTTCTTCACGTGTATCCCCATACACTTATCTTGAGAAAAGTATAACCTTTCATCAATAACTATTTAAATATATTCTTTTGCAGCCGTGTATTATGTCATCTATCTAATTATTGGGATAACCTATCAATTTCTCTATTAAACTACAATATTGCTAATAATTTCTCTTTATTATAATTATATTCACTATTCAGTATTTACTTAAATGTATTCTAACTCACATATAGTAAAAAGAACATGACGTATTTGGAAAACATAAAATTGGAAATTTTCCAAATACGTCATGTTCTTTGGCAAATATATGTAATATAATTAATCTGTAATATCAATAAATCACTTAAGGAGGTACAAAATGAAACATTTAAAAAAGGTTCTTATCGTTTCCGCTTTTCTTTTACTTCTTAATGTACTTGCACCAGCAGCTAAGGGTTACGTAGGTAATCCAGGAGGAGGATATACTCCGCAAAGTGACTTACCTTACGCTGACTAATTTTTAAAAACATAATGCAAATTCATATACTAGATTATTTCACGATTTATTTCTTTAACATAATTAGTTTTCAAATGACTCTCTAGAAATTGTTCAATAAAGGGTTGTTGCATAGCAGAGGCAATATAATAGGCTTGTTTTAAATAATTAAAGCTCTTTTGTTTGTTCTCTGGTGGCAACAATCCCTTTTTTATGAGTTGTTCCAGATTCCAAGCTATATTATATAGCATATTAGAGAGTACATTACCAATCCGATACGTTTTAGATATCGAAACTCCCTCTTTTGCTAATTCAATTGCTCTCGTATGATTTCCAATTAATCCGAGATTCTTTGATAAATTATTAATTACTATTGTAATTAATATTGCCCTCTGTAAATCATCCATATAACTTTGTTTTAATGCACTATAGGCTTCCTCTAAAATTTCATTGGCCTTATTGTAACCCCCCTTTTCACCATAAGCAGATGAAATATTAATGAGTAATCCTGCTTCATTCATACTTAATGGCCAATTGGCCAATGATATCTTTCCATATTCGGGTATCGTTAATCGTATTGCATCCTCCAAACCATTGAGAAATGCATCAACCGAAATTCTATGTAAACGATAATTAACCAAATTTACTGCACGAATCAGAAATTGTTTATCTAAAATACTATCTCCTATTATTTCTTTTAAATCATATAGTACAATCTCTGCTTGTTCATAATCATACAGTTTAATGTGATCTTCGAATAACTTCATCTTCTCCAACACTTTAATATCGGATACCGAAAGCATAGAATATGCTCTTTCATGGATTCTTCCCATACGTTCCATCAGCAGTTCATAAGTATCCTTACTTGGGTTTTGCTTTCCTGTCTCAATTCTAGATAAAGTTTCTACAGAACAAATACCTTCACTCAACTGTTCCTGCGTGATGGATAGCGATTTCCTTGTCATACGCATGATATCACCTAGCCGATACATTCCCATTGGTATTCCTCCTGCAAGTGTTGTTTTATATTATTAGCAGACTCTATTTCATCACAAAATTCGTATATATAATACGCCTGAAGATATAATTTTAGATACTCCTCTGGTTTGGAAACATTATTTACCTTTTGTATTGCTTCCATTGCCTGTGCTTTGATTAGATATAAATCACCTAGAAAGTCAAGTTTCCTAGTACCCTTTGTTTTATCTAATCCCTTATTACAGAGTTTTAGAGCTTTTGCATAATCATTGTTCTTTATTAGAAGTTTACAAGCAATTATTGCTACCTTCGGATACAGAATATCGCTCTTCTCCATAGAATTATGATCATCCAGGTAGCTTAATACCTGATAGATAAGTTCTTTTGCTCTATTTCTATCTCCCATTGATATCAACCTTTGAATGATATCAATTATAATATTTAATTCCGAATTACTTAAGTAATATTCTTGGATTTTATTTGTTTTAAAACCTGGAACCGTATAGGTTATTGCCTGCATTAACAAATCTAATGTTATATTTATTTCTCCACCTTGCAATTCGTTTAATAAAGCTTTACACCTCATTATAAACTGTTTGTGCACATTACCTTTCTTGTATGCCATTTTCTCGTAGGTATTAAGCAGTGACTCTACCTCTTCAATTTGTTTATTCTTGATTAAGCTTTTTAACGCTTCTCTCTTTTGATAAAACTTATAGTCTAAATCAGTTAAAATAAGCTCAAATTGATTTGGAGTTTTACCCAATCGTTCCAATATTGTCTCTAGCAACAATAAATCAACATCTCTTTCACCTGATTCAATCCTAGATAAAGTTGCAATAGAGCATAGGCCTTTGCATAACCTAAATTGTGAAACTTGGTAGGTTTCACGAAAATATTGAATTGCAACCCCTAATTTATTATTGTCAATCTCGATTGTTTGTGAGCTCATTTTTTAAACTCCTTTATCATTCGTAATCATCTATGATAGAAACCATATAATCTGTTAAGTTCCATTAACGGATATAATTTTATTGAGATTGGCTAATCTGTTTATAGTGAACAGTATACCATATTTGGGAATGAATGGTCAAAATTGTGTATACATATTAATGAGAAATATTGTTTTAGGTTTCATAAGCTCTATTTAACAAAATCCTTGTCCTAACTTTTGTTAGAATAAGGATTTTTTATTCCCTATTTTTTTGATAACTCCGATAATTCACGGAATAGATCCATATCTGATCTTGTTAGTTTTAGATTTGAACTTAGTGTTTTACCTGAAGCAGATGTAACATTTATTTCAATGATTGTTCCCTCTTCTAGTCCATTCTTGTGCATAGCATTCAGAAACATTGTAAACTTAGGATGGTTTGATGAAAAGGTGTCCCAAGCATTTTTTATTTTAAATAATTTCGATGGATTAAACATATTAACTCTCCTCATCTTTATCATTATATTTGCACTTTCTTTTATTTAATATTTGTGAAACAGACTTTCTATATTCTTAAGATACGTTTTCACAAATCATCTAACTTATTATGTCATCTTTAAGACCAACGCGAAGCAAGTAATTTGATAGTTAAATTTATAATTTCCAACTATTATAGTACAAAATATAAAAGTTTACAAATAAATATTGACAAAAATTAGTTGGCGTGTTACGGTTATATACACGAGTGTATAACCATTATACCATGATACCAAGTTTGGAGGTGTTAATATGAGCATAATGTTTGATAATAACAAGCCAATCTTTATTCAGGTACGGGAAATGATCGAAGATCAGATTGTGAATAATCAATTAAAGGAAGATGAGCAAATCCCTTCTACGAATCAGTTGGTGAATTTCTATAAAATTAATCATGCTACGGTATCCAAAGGCATAAACCTATTAGTCGATGAAGACATCCTGTATAAAAAGAGAGGAATTGGTATGTTCGTTGCACCAGGTGCAAGAACAAAATTATTACAAAAGCGTAGAAAAGCGTTTGTTGACGAATACGTGCTTCCATTAATTGAGGAAGCGGCAAAACTAGATATCCCACTAAATGAAGTGTTGGGTTATATTCAAGAAAATAGCTATGTTGAGAATTTTAAGAATAAATAAATGAGAAAGGGGAATATGATGATTTTTGATATTGAAGTTAGCCATTTATCACTAAAATATAAAAAGTTTGAAGCATTGAAAGATATTTCTTTTACCTTAGAAAACGGGAAAATCTACGGTCTAATCGGCCGGAATGGTGCTGGAAAGACCTCACTTCTATCCTTACTGGCATCCCTAAGAGAAGCAAGCGAGGGTTGGATCAAAATAGCTGGGGAAAATCCTTTTGAGAATTATAAGATTATGCAGAATGTAACCTTTGTTCATGAGACGAATTACACAGAAGAGAGTTATAAAGTACAAAAATATATAGCATTGGCAACACAATTTTATCCTAATTACAATCAGGAATATGCAGACTATTTAATAAAGCGCTTTAAGCTTCCAATCAACAAACCAGTAAATAAACTTTCCAAGGGTATGCAATCTGTTATGGATGTGATTATTGGTATGGCAAGTCGTGCGCCAATCACAATCTTTGATGAGGCTTATCTAGGTATGGATGCCCCTACTCGCAAGATCTTCTATCAGGAAGTTTTGGAGGATCAAGAAAAGCATCCCCGCATAATTATTCTCTCTACCCATCTGGTTTCTGAAATGGATTTCCTCTTTGATGAGGTATTAATTCTTCATAATGGATCTCTATTAGTGAAAGAAGATTACGAGACTTTGGTATCTAGAGGTGCTACCATCACGGGATTAACGAGTAACGTGGATGCCTTTGTAGTAGGCAAAAGGATTATTGGTAAACAACAATTAGGAAACACCAAAGCAGTTACTATTTATGAAGAAAATATGGATAAGATTGAGGAAGAAGCACGAAGAAACGGTCTTACCGTTGGCCCCATTTCTCTACAAGACTTATTCATCTATCTAACGGATGACGAGGAGGTTGCTTAATATGAAAGAAAAATCATTGATTTTAAAGATATCCAAGTCCCTATTTATAGAGCAGTTAAAATGGTCCCCTTGGTTTATATCAATTATGTTTTTATTGCATTTGATTGTATCATATTTTCAGACCCGTATTGATTTTACATTGAATAGCCTTTTTGGTTTTTCCTACTACTCTACTAATATTTACATGCTAATTATAGGTATCATAGCAGGCGCCTATTTCCTTCCCTTCTATGTAAAACATGGTATAACTAGGAAAAACTATTTTATTGGAGCTACACTTAGTGCTTTGGGATTATCCGCAGCAATAGCTACTATATTTGCCATTCTTTCTTTTTTAGAAGGTGCTATACTGTGGTTCTTTGGCATTGAACGGCTTACAACAACCATACTCACAGTAAACTCGGGTAATCATTGGCTTCTTAGTTTCCTCGTTTACACATTGAACATTTTCACCTATTATCTTATTGGATGGTTAATTACTACGGGGTATTATCGGTTTGGCTGGAAAATTGGTTTTGGCTTTATTGCTTTAGCCATACTATCCTCCATCGCTCATGGTTTCTTATGGGAAAATGAATTATATCAGCAATTTGTAGATAAATTGCCTGCACAAATAGGTGGTTTATCCCTACTGATCTCTATTCTTTTAACTACTCTTTTAAACTGCCTGATTCTGTGCATCATCAGGCTTAGCACCAGGAAGGTAGCTATTAAACTATAAATTTATTAATAAAGAAGGATTATATCTTGAAAACTATTTGCCGTTGACATGATATAATCCTTTTATTTATAGGGTTAAATAATAATATTGTTTGTTTCTAATTATACTTAACCACAGCTCATAAACCTCTAGCCCTCTATTCCTTGATTTATCACTGTTCTAGACTCAATTCTTAGAAATAAAGATATCCTTCACTGTCTGATAAGCAATTTTCTTTCTCCGATATTCATCAACAACTCCTTTATTATTCATGCTTCTTGGCCTTGCGTAGAAACATTCATCAGGCACTCTTCCATCGCAGAATTGCCAGATGAACACGCCAGATGTATTCTTGTGCGATAGAACCGCTTGTAACTGCTCCTTAAGAATCATACTCTGTCGTTCTTCTGACCACTTCGGATTCCCAGGAGCGTGAAATCCTGGGATTGCTCCTGCTCCAATTTCACTAACAATATATGGTTTACCCTTTCCTTCGGTTTCCTGTACCCATTCATAAACATCCTTTATATATTCTTCTGCAGGGGAATCATGATACCATAAAGGATAGATGTTCATGGATACGATATCCGGCAGATCTAGACAGATATCAGATTTATAATGACAGCTTGCAAAGGTAGTTGGCCTTGATTGATCTAATTCTTTTATACGATCAAATTGTTCCTTATAAATCACTTTGCCGTATTCCGTATTGCTTGCACATTCATTCAAAATACCCCAGGTAAAAATCGACGGATGATTATAATGGTTGTCAATCATTTCATCGATGCAATCCAAACTTTGCTTACGGAAGTTCTTATGCTGCATCTGCTCCTCATTAAGTCCTCTCGCATGTCCTTCCTCCCAGACAAGAATACCTTTTTCATCGCATAAATCTAAGAAACGTTCGTCATTAGGATAATGGCAAGTACGAACAGCATT
>JAAYSQ010000155.1 GCA_012523925.1 Clostridiales bacterium | reverse complement strand
ATAAAGCACGGTACTGCAGAAGACATTATTCGTGCATCTCAGGTGTCAGAACAAAACCTGAATGCAGCAAAGATTGTAGTAGCTGTAATACCTCTTATGCTTGTTTATCCATTTTTACAGAAATACTTTATTAGTGGTATAGTTGTAGGATCGGTGAAAGAGTAAGATATTATGAATATCATACGGTGAGGCGGAAGAGATAAAGTAGGACCTTGGCTGTCAGCATAAGAATATAATATAAGTTACATAAATAGGTATTAGGAAACAAAAAATGTTTTCTAATACCTATTTCTTATTAAATACGGATAGATAAATATTAGTTATACTATTTCGTTGAATGTTGTTATTTATAATTTGTTAAGTTATAATAGAAAAGTAATAATACGATATTAGGGAGATGTTAAAATATGAACATAACGACTTATACAGCTGTGTTAGAAAATTTACATTTACCGAATAGATTTTTAGATAAGTTAAAAAAAGATATAGATTATATTCTAAAAAGCGGTATAAACTCACTAGAGTATATCGTATTATTTGGTAGCTGCGCCAATGGTAAACTAAAAATAACAAGCGATATAGATTTATTAATAATTACAAAAGAAAAACCAGATCAATTACTAAGAGGAGATATTGCTTCTGAACTTGCTGAGCCAATTAAAAATGTTGCTACGGATGCAATTTTTTATACGATTGATGAAATTAAATATGGTAAATCATTATTTCTAAAACAAGTTATAAAGGAGGGGGTAGTAATTTGGAAAAAGGATTAAATTCTTACTATGGTATGGGTTACAATGATTATCTATATGCAAAGCATAGCATCGATGTTGCTAAGGTAATTGGAAATTACAATGGCGTTGCTTCTATGGCATCGCAATCCGCAGAAAAATTACTTAGGGCAGTAATTGAACAGTATTTTATTGATGATGAAGATTGTATTCGGTTAATGAAAAGCCATAATTTAAGATCATTGCTTGAAAAAATTAAAACTAGATTTCCAAATTGCCCTCTTGATTCTAAAGATTATAAATGGCTTGGTGATTTCTATTATGATGCAAGATATCCCGGTGATAACTTTATTGTTGTAGGAGAAGATAGTGGTCTAGAGTGTATTCGGCTATTAGATGAACTTCTACATTGGATTGACTCTTTGGAGGAACCTGTAGCAAATAAGCCATCTGGTCTGGGCAAACTTAATGATTTTATTAAATAGATTGAAAACCTCATAAATTGATGTATACATGAAAAAAGCCTTGATTTATTATAAATCAAGGCTTTACTGCGGATAGAGGGACTCGAACCCTCACGAGTGTTAAGCTCGGCAGATTTTGAGTCTGCTGCGTCTGCCATTCCGCCACATCCGCTCAGCGACGAAGATTATTTTAACACATGTATTTTCAGATTTCAAGTATTAAATAAAAAACTTCGGAGAATTTAATACAATTCGTGAAAATTATAGCCATTTTGTATAGAATTAGTATATAATATGAGTAATCATATTTGGGCTAGATATATTAGTATAGTATTATGATGATTAGCTGCTCTAGGAAAGGGTTGGTTTTACTTATGACATGTATGGAAACGCAGAAGATGATTACGCCATTTATAAATGACGAATTAACTCTGGAAGAAACAGAATTGTTTATCGACCATGTGAATTCCTGTTTAGAATGCAGGGAGGAGCTGGAGGTATATTATGCCCTTTTGACAGCTATGAAACAATTGGACGAGGATAAGATATTATATGATGATTTTAGTATGGAGCTTTCGGCCAAGCTGGATAAGGCACAGGAGAAAATCATCAACGCCAAATTTACATACTACCGTAAAAAGGGAGCATTATTATTAATTATATTAATTGTGCTTGCGGTAGTGAGCTGGCGATACAGTGGTAGGAGAGAAGAGCCGGTAGTCATAGTAAAGGAGAGTGATTTCAGGCTCCAGATCAAATATCAACGGACAAAGGAAAATTCTTTAGAACAGAAATTACAATCTTATCTAGAAAAGTTAGAAATGATGGAAGAGTAAATTGAAACATAAGCATTGCAGACACGAAAGGAAGAGTTCGTATGAATAAAAAACTAGTTTTAATTGATGGACACAGTATCCTGAATAGAGCGTTTTATGGATTGCCGAATTTGACCACATCCAAGGGAGAGCATACCAATGCTATTCTTGGATTTATCAATATTTTATATAAAATTATTGAGGAAGAAAAACCGGATTATCTTGCGGTGGCATTTGATACCAGTCATCCCACTTTCCGACATGAAAAATTCACCGAATACAAAGGGACAAGAAAGGGAATGCCAGATGAGTTACGCGTTCAGGTTCCGCTTATGAAGGAAGTTTTAAAGGCTATGAAGGTAGCTACGATTGAGAAACCTGGATTTGAGGCGGACGATGTCCTCGGTACTTTGGCAACAAAGGCAGAAAAAGCAGGCTTAAATGTGTCTTTAGTTTCAGGAGATCGGGACTTGTTGCAGCTTGCTAGTGATCGTATCAAAATCCGTATCCCTAAGACCAAACGTACCGGAACTGAGATTGAGGACTACCTTGCTAAGGATGTGCTTGATAAATATCAGGTTACACCGAAGGAGTTTATTGATTTAAAAGGTCTAATGGGAGATCCATCCGATAACATCCCAGGGGTACCAGGTGTTGGAGAGAAGACAGCAACTAAGCTTATCACCGCTTATCACTCCATTGAAAATCTATATGAACATATAGATGAGATGAAAAAGAGTAAGGTAAAGACTTCACTGATAGAAAATCGTGATCTTGCTATGCTTTCCAAAGAACTTGCTACTATTTGTACGGATTGTGATTTGGATTTTAATATTCAAGAAGCGACGATTGATAATCTATATAATGAGGAAGTATATCTGTGGTTTAAGAGATTAGAATTTAAGAATCTGCTTAAGCGTTTTCAAACCGAGGAGGTAATGCATACAACAGGAATTGAAGAGAATTTCCAGCAGATTGACAGTCTTGGAGAGACGGAGACTATTTTTAACTCTATAAAGGAAAAGAGTGAAACCATTGGATTGCAATTAATTTCTGAGAATGATACCATTCTGGGTCTTTCCATATGCTATTCTGAGAAGAACATTTATTTTATAAAATGTACGGATGAAATCACGAAAGAGTATTTGATTGAGCAGGTGGTAGATTTAAGAAAGCATGTGAAGACTTTATCCGTTATTGGACTAAAGGCGCAATTACCTTTTCTCCCATTTGCAGTAAGTGATCAAATCTATGATTGCGCGATTGCTGCTTATTTATTAAATCCTTTGACGGATACCTATTATTATGATGATATTGCAAGGGACTATTTTGCCATGACCTTACCATCTAGGGGGGATTTATTAGGTAAGAGCTCCCTAATTCAAGCATTACAGGAGAATGAAGAGGCGTTCATATCATATGTCTGCTATAGCGCCTATGTTGCTTTCATTGGGCCGGAGAAACTCTCTGAGCTTCTAAAGGAAGCTGATATGTTTGCTTTGTTTGAAGAGATTGAGATGCCTCTTGTCTATACCTTATACGATATGGAAGCAAGAGGCATTCGGGTGAACAAAGAAGAACTAAAAGCATATAGTGAACGGTTAGCAGTTGGCATTGAAGCTTTAGAGAAGAATATCTACGAGCTGGTTGGTGAGACATTTAATATTAACTCACCGAAGCAGTTGGGGGTT
>JAAYSQ010000154.1 GCA_012523925.1 Clostridiales bacterium | reverse complement strand
ATTTTTGTTAACATATTTAGAGCCAAATCTGTAATTGGAGCCCCTAATTTTCTACCCGTATGATGACCATTGATAATTTTTATCACGGAGCTTTCATAATCCTCTAAACTATGTAATACAAATTCAAAACTCGATCCTAAATAATCTGCCAGTCCATCTAAAAAACTACGATATGAATTTAATATAATTCGATCTGTGGCTGTTAATTTCATACTGCCCTTTTGCATTTTAATCACCATCGCATTCTTTTGTTTAATGATATCAGCTGCTACATAATAATGCAACATCCAAAAAAGAGTAAGCGAATAATAGAGGTTATATCGTTTACTCTTTAATGTTTAAAGTTTAAATAAGATTCTATTCATTTATTTCTACTTCTTATGCTGCCTTCCCGTATGATCGATAGTAAATTCTCCCGTATAAATCAGCTGTGAAATTGGTACCAACTCATATCCCTGATCCTTTAATCCAGTAATTACCCGGTCCAATGCCGCTGGCGTATATTTGGCACCATTATGCATTAGGATGATGGAACCATTGCCTAGATTCTTATGTTCCGTACATTTCTTCACGATACTATCTACTCCGTAGTCCTTCCAGTCAAGTGAATCCACATCCCACTGTATCGTATAATAACCACAGTCTCTCGCAGTTCCTACCACAGTATTATTATAATCCCCATATGGTGGACGGAATAGATTCATTTCGATTCCTGTCAGCTCTTTCACACGATTATGCGCTTTCATTATCTCTTCCGTACACAGTTCCTTACTTAGCTGGGACATATGCTTATGATTTTCACCATGGTTGCCCAAATCGTGACCTGCTGCTGCAATCGCCTTAACATCATCCGGATATTTGCGCATCCATTCTCCAGTCATAAAGAAAGTAACCTTAATATTATGTTTTGCCAATATATCTAGTAGCGTCTTAGTGTCCTCGTTCCCCCATGCGGCATCGAAGCTTAAGGCAACCTTTTTTTCGTCAGTTTCAACCGAGTATATTGGCAAATCTCTTTTTCTCCCAGAGCTGGATACAGTAATCGCCTGCGGTAGAAGTTTTATACTAATACCTACAACCAGTAAAAGACTTAGTACTACAATTCCTATTTTAACAAATAAAGAAATATCAAGAAGCTCCTTTTCCAAAGAATCCTCATCTAAGAATGCTTTTTCCAAAGGTTCTTTATTTTTAAGTTTCTTCTCTTTTTGTTTCATACATTCACCATATATTAAGCTTTTACTATAATATATTTACTAGGCTAGGCCATTATACGAGTTATTACATGGTCTAAGTGCAACTTCATATTTCTTTTTAATGAAGTCTTGTAGATTTTTATTTCATCTTTTATTAGTAATTTTTAATATCTATAATATATATTGTGAAATTATCTCCGATTGCTTTACATTATCTACCCTATCAATTCATATATTTAATCAGATAGTAATAAGTAATAGCGTTCCAAGGAGGTATAATGGATTTTCAGCAAAGCCGTACTTATCAAAATATACTTAACGCATACGAATTTCAATTACGAGCCAATGCAAAGTATGGATTATTTTCTAAAAAAGCTGGTCAGGAAAATTTAATCGGAATAAGTTTTTCATTTGATGATGTATCAAGAAATGAGCAATTTATTGCAGAAAGGCTTCGAAGAGTACTATTCGGTGGCGATCTAGATACTTTGCAAAATTTATATGAGGCAAGCGAGGAAGAACAAAATGAAAGCAATCTATATCGAGAATATTCGCAGATTGCAATAGAAGAAGGATACAATGATTTAGCCTCTTTATTTAGTGGTATTGCGAATATCAAACTAAACCATAATGCTATATTTCAATCCTATATCGAAGCAATTGAAAGAGATGAACTGTTTTGTAAAAATGATGAAAGATTATGGGTATGCTTAGGATGTGGTAATATCTTGAGCGGACTGTGCGCTCCGGCAAGATGTCCGGTATGCGGGTATCCGCAAGGTTACTATGTATTATTAGAGACCGATTAATAGAAAATATCCTGTAAATTTAAAAGCATCTCACTTACATTTCTGTATAGTTGAGATGCTTTAGGATAATGTTATGAAGTTGTAACCGTTAAATATGTAAATGATTGATTTAAATTTTCCAGTAAATTAACCTTTTACACTACCAAGAGCCACCCCTTGAACTATGCTCTTAGAAACAAGAAAATATACTATCATAACTGGAAAAATAGAAATTGCTATCATCATGTATACTTGCCCCATATCGAACTTTAGGAAATCCGCACTCCTTAGTTGGGCAATTAAAATCGGAAGTGTCTTCATATCCTTTTTATCTAGGATGAGGCTAGGGATAAAGTAGTTATTCCAGGAACTCGTAAATGCAAATATCGCTTGTACTGCAATCGCTGGTTTCATAATCGGCAAGACAATTGTATTGAATGCTCGAAATTCATGGGCACCATCGATTCTTCCAGCTTCCACAATTTCAATCGGAAGAGCACTCTCCATATATTGCTTCATAAAGAAGAAAACCACTGGAGCTGCAATGGAAGGTGCTATAAGAGGAATAAAATTATTCGTTAAATTCATGTCCCTCATTAGATCAACAAATCCAAGCGCAGATACCTGAGTTGGCACCATCATGATCATAAGGATGAAGGTAAATATTGTCTTCTTTCCTTTAAAATCATATGCATGTATTGCATATGCTGTAAGAGATGAAAAATAAGTAGTTAGTACAGCACTTCCAGACGCAACAATAAAACTATTAAAGATACCTCGTAGCACAGGAAGATTAGGATTACTCATTAGATTCTGAAAGTTTTTTAAAAACGCTTTTCCTGGTAGTATTGAGAACCCTTTTTGAATATCGACATGGTTCCTTGTGCTATTGATTAATAATATGTAAAAGGGGAGCAGACAGATTATGGTTAACAAAATCAAGACAATATGAATTAACGCACGTTTTATCTTTAAACCAGCTACTCCGCTTCGTTCTTTTTCCATCATGTCTTCCTCTCCTTAATTTTCTTTTTTGGTAAACTTAAAATAGATCAATAAGCTTAATACAGCGGTACAAATGAATAAAATCACCGATAAAGCACCTGCCATCCCATAATTCTTACTATACAAATGCTTGTTCAAATACATAATCAAAGTCATCGATGAATTATTTGGAGAACCACTGCCATTGGTTAATATCTGTGGCACATCAAACATCTGAATGCCTCCAATTAATGACGTAATAAGTACATAAATAAAAATAGGCCTAAGCAAGGGCATTGTAATCATACGGAATATCTCAAATGCTTTTGCTCCATCTACTTCTGCTGCTTCAAATAGCGATACATCAATTCCCATCATGCCTGCCATCAGCAAGATTGTTGTATTACCAAACCACATTAGGAAGTTCATCAGTGCAACAAGCCCTCTAGTTCCACCAACACTGGATAAGAAACGAAAAGGCTCATCCAAGATCCCCAGACGCATCAATAAATCATTAATCGGTCCAATATCCGAAAATATTGCGAAAAACAGCATGGAAAATGCAGCTGCCATGATAAGGTTTGGCATATAGATAATCACTTTAAAGAATTGTTTCCCTCTGATTTTTAACCTAATATTCGTAAACCATGCTGCCAACAAAAGGGAAACGCATATCTGCGGAATAAATCCCATAAGCCACATAATTAGGGTATTCTGCGTAAACTTAAGTAGGTTTGTATTTTCAAATAAACCATTATAATTAGCAAGTCCAACAAAATTCGGCCCAACTTGTGTAAGACCTGACATGTAATTTTCAAAAAAGCTGTTATAGAATGTAGAAATCAACGGTATAAGTGAAAAAACCGTATATACAAGAAAGAAAGGTATTAAAAAAATATATCCCCACTTGGTATACTTTATACAGCTTGTTTTTTTCTTTATCATAGCTCCTCCCGCCTGCATCCATTTCTGCTAAAGTAAATCAAAGTTAAAATATACTTTTAACAAACAGGATGAATGTATTGCACTTCATCCTGTTTGCTAAAGACAACTGAACAAAAGGTATATTAGTTTTTAGTTTCCATAAATCTGATCTTTTTTAGTATGTAAGCTCAGGATATTTTATAACTATATTGTCATAGAAATTCTGTAATGCATCTTCCTTCGTTACATTTCCATCAAAGTAATCCTTGAAAGCACTTTGGAATTCTTCATTACAGCCTTGATCATAAGGAGAGATATTGCTCATATCAATCTTAGGAGCTGCCGAAGCAAATAGTGCAATGTGATTCTGTCCACCTAGGAACTCGGATTGGAAGTCACTGTTTGCTATTTCTTCCATTGCCTTCTGATTGTTAGTATAATCCTGTGTTTCTTGTGTAATCTTCTTCATTGTATCTGCATCGCAGGTTAAGGTGTACATAATATCCTTAACTAAGCTTGGATTATCTGTACCTGTTGCAGCACAGATCCAAGTACCACCCCAATAGAAAGGAGCAGGTCCTTCCGTTACTGCCCAGTCTCCGTAGATACCATTACCTACGGTAGCTTCTGCATCAGAATCTGCTAGGGAATATCCCATTAAAGTAAAGTTAATTCCCCATGTTGAATAGAAGAAACCAAAGGTCTTTCCATCCGGGCCTTGATCTTTAGCCCAGCCATCGCTCCAAAGTGAAGTCTTGTTATTGTAACCCTTATCAGTAAATTCTTTTGTCTGGTCAACCCATTTCATAAGATTATCATCTACAATAACCTTACCATCCTGTACCCAAGGACCAGCTACATTATTGGAGAAAGTTCTATAAGCATCGTCATAACCTGACAACATAGTATAACCTTTTGACTTCATTTCTTCTGCCACTGCATTGAAATCATCCCAGTTACTAATTCTCTTCTGAACTTCTGCCGGATCATCTGTTCCCAATACATCGTTAGCTATAGAGCGACGATAAGCAAACAGACCAGGTGTTGCCTGCCAAGTAGTACCACGAATCTTTCCATTGGAATCGGTTACGATATCCTTCGTGTATTGGTATTGATCTTTCATATCATCTGCCGTAAGACCGATTTCTTCTACGTCCATAGCGTAATCAGTATTAATATACTTTAGTGCATAGTCAGCTTCAATCAAGAAAAGATCAACCTTCTCGTCGTCAGCTGCATCAGCCTGCGCCAGTAAAGCAGCATCTAATGCATTTTGATATGCATTGTCATCGCTTGGTGTTATTACCCAGTTAACTGCAATATCACCTATTTTGCCGGTTCCATCTCCGTTATCAGTATAACCCGGATAATAAGCTTTCACACGGTCCTGAAATTCCGTATTCCAGCAGTAAATATTGAATACTTTACCCTCATTTACTTCTACAGCTTCCTCTTTTGAATCATTTCCTTGTTTTGCATCCTCTGTTCCATTCTCTACAGGTGCCTTTTCTGGATCTGTAGAAGTTTCTTCTCCACTCTTACTGCAACCAGCTAATAAGCCCAAAATCATCATTGTTGCTAAGAGTAAGCTCAATAATTTTTTCTTCATTGTAATCCTCCCTACATTTTTATTCTTTGCATTTATACCAATATCACAGATATTTGTGATAGAAATGCCCAATTTACTTAAACGTTTTCGAATTAAGCTATATTGTTACTATGCACAAATAAATCAAGTCCCCTAATAGTTTTTAAGCACTATTGCAATAAATCCATCGTTTATAGCCAATCATTTCTAATAATTTATGGCATTTCAATACTTATATAGGTTGTTTCTAACTAAATTTGGTATTATTATCTTAAACCTTTTCGTAATAAAATGCAACCATTATTTTGAAATTTAACTATTTTTTACGTAATCGTTTTCTGAAAACATCAAAAAATGACTATTCCACTGGATATACCACCTGAAAACTATTCAAAATCACAAAAAAGGAGCAATAGAACACTTATTTTCCTTAAAGTTTCTATAACTCCCTTATCGAAAACGATTATAATATTTTGTTGTATTGCAGAAATGTAAGTAGGATGCCGATTACATAAATAACAATAGGTTATTTTCTCTGTCTAGAGTCCTAATAATCTTTCATATCATTAGACCTATGATCCTCTTCATGGCAATTGCAATTATGATCATGATTATGCCCATGGCAATGTTGGTCATGATGATATATTTCTTCACCCAAATCTAAAATATCTGCTGATAACTCTAATATATTTTGAATTTCTTCCTCGGTAACATTCATAAAGTTAGCCAACTCGCTAATACTTGCTTTTCTATCCAGTTGCTCCTCTAGCTCTTTTAAAGAATCATAGATTTGATTCATCTTCTGCATAACCATACTTTCTATATTATCACTCTCTTGCTGCTCCATAATTACATCCTTGATATAGTTGCGAATATAGTCACAAACAAATTGTCTTACCCCTTCAATATCATCCATCTGCGGAAAGTCATTTACCAATTGTAAGAGAGCCATATTGCCTTCCTGAATGAGATCTTCAGCTGTCATACCTTGATTCTTAAATTCCCCTGCAATCTCTACAACTTTACGCAAGTTAATCTCAATGAAGCCTTGCTTGGCAGCGCTATCTCCCTGCATTAGTCGAAAGATCAAATTCTTTTCCTCTTCCTTGGAAATTTCTTTGATTGCATCCAGTTCTTCTAAGTAATCTTTGAGATAAGCAGAGTCTCTTTTATTAATTTCCTTAGGTTCATACTTCTTTCCTTGGGTAGAGAGCTGATCTTTAGTATCAAGTTTATCCATGTCGAGATCCAAGTCAAGCTCTTCCGAATTTACAAAACCAACAACCTCTATCTTATTTGTCATTAAATACTTGCTGATTTGGTCGAATTGTAAATCGTTCAATTCCATATCTGCAAATATATCTTTTATTATCTATCCTTCTATTCGATTGTTTTGACTCTTAGCAATTTCTAAGGTCTTTGTTAAAAGGGCTTGAAATTTTTCTATATCATTCATACATATAATAGCCGTGCACTTTACACTTATGTTAGCTGTGGCAACCGCTTCCTCCTTCTCACTTAAATCTATCGCTTAATCAATAATAATTATGGTGCACTATGAAATTTGCTTGTTTAACCAATGGTTTGCATGGTATTAAGCAATTTCTTCAATCTCATTATCTACTGCACTAACCAGCATATCATAATATTTTCTCTGTTCCTTTTTTAATGATAACAGCTTTCCCTCTTTATTGACAAAGCAGTGATTACTCTCACCAGTAGCTCTTATCTCTTTCGATACTGCATCCACAATTTTATAAGTCACGGTATACTTAATTCCATTAAACTTTGTCAGTTTTGTGTAAATATATACGGTATCACCAAACTTCGTACTATTCTTATAGTTACAGCTTATAGAAACTACTGGGCTTAAGCAGTCCTCTCTTTCCATTTCTGCATATTCCAAACCAATTTGTGTTAAAAAATCCAGCCTCGCCTCTTCAAACCAGCGAATATAATTGGAATGATGTACTACGCCCATTTGATCAGTCTCATAATATTGCACTTTATGTTTATATATTTGTATTTTCATTTTATTAACTACACCTTTCTTACAATGCTTGTTAACTTTTTATATAACAATCATTGTTTATTATATTATGTAGAACATAATATTTACTAAGGGAATTGCAATCATTTTCTTCTATTATCACTTAGAATTATTGGTTGACTTCTCCCCATCTATACTTTATTTCTTAAGCTTTTTCGATAACTGGTAGGGTTCATCCCCTTGCTGGCTTTAAAATTACGATTAAAACTCTGGATACTTGGAAAACCTGTAGAGTATGCTACCTCTGTTATACTTAAATCCGTTGTTCGAAGAAGTTCCTCAGCTTCCCGAAGCCGAATGGTCTTAACGTAGTCCAGAAAATTAAGTTTCGTATTCTTTTTTACAAATTTTGAGCAGTAGGATTTACTAAAACCCAAATGCTCCGCGAGCATGCCCAGTGTTATCTCCTTATATAGGTTATCTTCAATAAACTCCTGCATCTTCATAATCACTTCCGATTCTCCCACAATTTCTGGGAGGATCTTCTGCTTTATCAGCTCCGGTTTCAGAAGCAAATGGATAGTTAATTCTGCAGCCTTAACGGAAGCATAGTAGTCATTGTATTGACCAAAATTAGCAAAAATGATACTCTTAATGATATCTCTTATGATTTTATTAGTTTCAATCGTCATGGTATGCCGATAGAATGCTAAAACCTCTTCCTTAGTATCCACATAGGAAGCGATATCATCAACTAACAATCGTATAACATAAATAACAGCATCATTATCCGATTTAATATAGGAATGAAGGGCGCCACTACTGATAATTATTAGTTCATTTTCCTGTAAGTTAAATAAAACATTATCAATTTCTATATCCAAGAATCCCTTTTCCACATAGACAAATTCGATTTCCTGCTGCCAATGCTTAAAAGTAACAAAGCCATCACTGACCTCATTTCCGTATATGTTGTTTTTGGGTATCATTTTAATAATTTTACAATTACCCACTGTGTAATCACCACTTTCAACAGAGCTTACTTTATAGGTTACCTTATATTTCAAATCAATACAATTCTAAAATTGTAAACCATTAAATTTATATCAACAAAGTCAAAAAACAAACAATAGATGACTAAAAATCGAAAGCTTTTTTACTAGTACCACTCTATACTATAGATGTGGCATGATAATGGAGGTATAACATGGAACTAGCATTTATCTCATTGAAACAAATTATAACAATGATACTCCTTATGTCGATTGGGATGTTATGTTTCCGAACAGGTCTTATTGATGATGATATGAATAAGAAATTATCCAACTTTGTATTAATGCTTGTAAATCCTTTGGTTATTTTTCTATCTTACCAAAGAGATTTTCATAAAGATCTACTTGTTGGATTAATGATTTCATTATTCTTAGCAGTATTATCCTTTGCCATCAATATACTCCTTTCAGGCATTATTTTCAGAAAGGATAAAGATAACAATAGGGCTATCGAAAGGTTTGCATGCATTTATTCAAATTGCGGATTTATAGGTATCCCATTAGTCAACGGCATGTTTGGATCTGAAGGTGTTTTCTTTATTACTGCCTATATGACCGTATTCAACCTGCTGGTTTGGACCCATGGTGTTATCTTAATGAGTGGAAAGCGAGATTGGAAATCCATTCGCAAAGCCTTCCTTTCTACATCTGTGATTGCAACTATAAGCGGTTTTGTCTTCTTTCTTCTTCGTATTCAGCTACCAGAATTTCTTATGGATCCATTAAGAGCACTGGGGAATACGAACACACCGCTCGCAATGATTGTTGCAGGCGTATCTATTGCGCAAACAAATATTCGGGAACTAATAAGGAATATTAGAATATTTCAAGTATCACTTGTAAAGCTATTAGTCCTCCCAATCATCATTGCAGCACTATTTTCCCTGCTTCCTTATGAGCAAACCGTGACTGCGACTTCCATATTAGCAAACGCTTGTCCTACCGCTACAACACTGATTATGTTTGCTTATAAATATGAGAAGAAAGTAACCTATGCTTCACAGCTTTTTGCAGCCACTACCCTTTTATCCATGATTACTATCCCTATTATTATGCTTTTTGCTTAGGTAAGGTGTTTTACCAGTTTTGAATAGGAGGTATTTTATGCAGGATGTAAAGTCTTTCCAAGAGGAAAATAAAGAATTATTAAAATTATACGAGAATTTCCGAGTAGCCGATGTTAGAGACGGAATGGACTGGATGGGATATCATCATTACGGTTCCTTAGATCCAGAAATCCGCCCCTTATTCCGTACAAAAGCTGTAGGTATTGCACGAACAGCCAGATATCTGCCTTATGAAGGTCCCGATCCAAAGGTAACTGGCGATGAATATACAGAATGGATGGGATGGTATTACAATACAATCTGTACTTACCCTTGGTTTGAGGAAATACAAGATGGAGATTTCATTGTCCTCGATGTCAGCGGCGTTGATGTCGGCTTAATTGGATCAGAAAATTCTCTCGGTGCTCTTATTAAAGGGGCAAGAGGCTTCGTTACAAACGGTGGTGGTATCCGTGATACAGATGAAGTTATTATGCAGAAGATTCCCGTATGGTCCTATTTCGTATCACAGAAGATGGATCAATGCCGACTTCAATTTGATGCAAAAGATGTACCTGTAGCACTTGGCGGAGTTACCATTCGTCCTGGTGATATCATTGTTGCAGATGGAGACGGTGTCATCGCAGTTCCAAGAAAACTAGCTTATGATGTTGCAAAATACGCGAGCCATGAATTGTCTAATGACAAGATTAATCGTAGAAAGAAATACGAGGAATTAAACTGGGAATTAGACGATACCGTATTATAAGGAAAGTCTATGTAACAGTAGCACCGTATATAAACCAAGTTTATGTGTCGTAAAGTATTATAATATACCTCATTATATGATGAAGGAATTATAACTCAATCATAATTTTTATATTACTTTACGGAGAAAGAAAACGATTATGATATGTTTATTTACATCATTTAAACATATCATAATCGATTTTTTACATTAATTATAAATATAAACTAGCCATTACCTACATTAAGCTTAAAGCATCCTCATCAGCCACTAGAATCACATCCTTATGAAGCTGTAAGATAGAAGCTGGAACCTGTGGTGTGATAGGTCCATTTACCAAATCATGAAGGATCTGTGCTTTACTCTTTCCACTCACGCAAAGAAGGATAGTACGTGCACTCATGATACCCTTAATTCCCATAGTATAAGCGAACTTCGGTGTAGCTTCATAACTTTCAAAAAAGCGAGAATTAGCTTCAATAGTGCTATCAGTTAACTGAACTAAATTGGTTCCTCCTGCAAACACATCACTAGGCTCATTAAAGCCAATATGACCATTTAAACCGAGACCAAGCAATTGTAAATCCCTTGGAAGAGTTTCTAGAAGCTCATCATATCTACGGCATTCCTCGTCATCATCCTCTGCCATTCCATTTGGAATATAGCAATTTTCTGCTTTTATATTCACATGATTATATAGGTTGTCTTTCATAAAATAATCATAACTTTGGTCATTGTCCTTGGTCAATCCTTTATATTCATCTAAGTTAACACCACGAACTTCTGAAAAATCCAGATTGCCCTCTTTATGCTTATTGATTAGTTCTTTGTAAGCACCTATTGGGGTACTACCTGTGGCTAAACCAATTACACTATCTGGTTTCAAAGTAATCTGTGCCGCAATAATATTGGCAGCTTTACGGCTCATATCATTATAATCTTTAGCTCGAATTATACGCATATCAATTCTTTCCTTTCTCTTATCTATTTCACATAATTTATTACATCCTATTAATTAACTAACATAATTCACACATCCATCAAAATTCATCTTATTTGATGAAGATTTAATCATTATTTATAACTATCAAATTCATTAATACCTTACCACAAAAACTCCCAAAAGTCTATATTAGAAGATTTCCGAATTACAAATTTATGGCACTAAGAATTAATAACATATCTAAATATTAATCTTAATTTCCATGATAAAAAATGTTATTATCTTTCTAAGATACAAAATAAGCACTACACATGCAGTTTATGAACCGCCTGTGTAATGCTTGAGTATTTTTACTATATTGCAAACTATAATTCTCTCAAATAATCTGCATACCAATTAATTACATTCTGAACACGGTACAATTCCGATTCCTTACTTACTGTACGCCAAACTTCTTTGTATCCATGGAACCAGTATTCCAATGCAACCGCAAGCTTACATGGGTCCTCTATAGGCTCATTTTCTCTATGATTTACTACCTGAACGATTGTAGCACCTATCCTATTCCATAGATGAATTCCCTTAGCAGCTACAAGATAGGGTTTCACCAGGTGACGTTTGCTTGTATCCATCCTTGCTATTAACTGATACAGTTCTTGCACCTTAGCCATTAATACTTCATTGGCATCGCTTATAGTAGATAAATCCAAATCAGGGAAGTTATTTTTGACAGCTTCTTCATCACTAATGACCCTTGCCGGATGTGACTCCATATATCTTACTACATCATCCCATCGGAATACACTTTTTGTTGCCATCTCCGCTACAATGGATATCATGCTTTCTGTTTGATCTGCGTATTCCAATCTGGATATCCTTTTATTCATCTCTTCAAAAGAAATGTCCTCCTTACTCCAGGAGAAAGTTGCTCCATAGATAAGGCCAGATGTTGAGAACTCTGGATGATTAACATGGCCATAATCGCCCCAATCCGTATTTAGAACCCCAATTCCCTTATATTTATGAGCATAAGAACACATAAGCTTTATATTCTTATATGAAGCTTCAATTTGGTTAATATATTGATTCCAACCACATACACCAGGGCAAAGATATTGGGTAGCCCCTGCTTCTGCAAGAACTTGTGTCTCGTATTCCCTTTGATCAGGAGCATATCCCCAGTTTAAGCAAATGGACTCCTCTGGCAATTCCTTGATTGCCTCAGGGGAACTGGAAATAATATCTCCCCAGAACATTGGAATCTTACCCTTAGAGATAACAAAATCACAAAGTTTCTTGAGAAAATCGATATACATTCTCTGCGTGCCAATCTCATCCGCTGTTTTTTTACTTCTACCTTTACCAAGATCAAAGGTTTCATCTGCACAAATGTTGAAATACTTCGAGGTGAACAGTGGCATAAACTCAGCAATCATCTTTGTAATTAATTGATAACTCTCCTCATTGGTCGTATCAATAGTATGATGTTGCATTCTTGCTATTAATCCGAAAGGTTCTTTATCGGAATCTGGCAACTCACAGAGATGTGCGTAAGTCTTAGTTCTTAATAATTCATATAAATGTCCAAAGGAGGATAGGGAAGGCACCAGTTCGATATTTAACTTCGCACAGTAGGCATCCAATTCCATGATTTCTTCTGCCGTTAATGGAGTGCCATTTCTCCATACCTCGCTTAAATCTTTAAAAATATAACTATGCTCAATATAAAGTTGCAATTGATTCAGCTTATAGTAGCTTAATTTATCAACCAAACTCTTCAGATAAGATAGAGTAGGAATTCTACCTCTGGTTACATCATGATAAAAACCACGATTTTTAATAACCGGATAATCCTGAATATGCAATCCAGGCAATACGGCGCCTTTTTGTGCAATAATCTGACGCAGTGTCTGTACACCATATAGGATAGCAGCCTTATCCCCGCCAGCAATAGTTACTTTATTTGAATCGATAGTTAGAAGATATTCCTCCTTTTGTAAGGAGCTATCTTTCGTAAAATGTATGCCATTATCCACGGCTTCTCCCCTAGTAATAGGAAGGGAGAAACCAGTATGATGGTTGATTGAATCCTTTAATATTTTCGCATAATGGTTTACTGCCATATCGCAATTTGGATCAATCACTATCATTGAATTGTAGTGTAGCGTATAACTTTTATCATTGAATTTAAGTTCTTGCGGGTTTGGTAATAAATACATACTAAATCCTCCGTTTTTCAATTACTTTTGCTTATACACAAACCTTATAAGTCTTTATCTCATAAGGTTTAATTTCAATCTCAAATCCATCCCCGTTCATTGGTACATCTATAGCCTCTTCCTCTTCGATTAAGTTACATTCCTTAATGGAGGAAGCCTTAATACCAAGTTGTACATGTGCCTTAGTTAATGCATTATCACATTCATACATACGGATAATGATTCCAGATCCATCCTCTGCTTCCTTAATAGTTTCAATGATTACATTTTTCTTATTTACAGAGACAAAGGAAGCTTTTGTTCCCGGTGTTCCACCCTTCACTACGTAAACTGGCTGGTTAAGCTTATATGCTTCCTGAACGGTACCGCCATCACGCCAAGTTTCTGCATGAGGATATAGGGCATAGGTGAAATAATGCTCCTCGTAATCAGTCATCGGATTTGGTTCAATACCAGACTTGATTAAGGTGATAGCCATGTTACCATTTTTCACTGAATGCCCATATTTACAATCATTTAAGAGGCTAACTCCATAATGTCCCTCAGACATATCTATCCACTTCTGACCACAGCTCTCAAATCTTGCCATATCCCAGCTTGTATTAGTATGAACCTTCCTTGTAATATTACCGAACTGTATATCAAAGGTCGCTTCATCGGAGTGAATATTTACAGGGAAATGCACCTTAAGCAAGTGCTGATGTTCCTTCCAGTCAACATAGGTTTTAAATTCAATTTTTCTTGAATTTGAATAAAAATAAATTTTCTGCTTAATCGTTGAATTGCTAATCTTACGATCAATCTCTAGAGTTGCACGGAGATTGCCTACTTCGGTCCATTCCATCCGTTCTACCTGATCGGCATCCCAGTATTTCTCCGTATAGTATATATCGATATCCCAGTTATCATAGTAGATTGGTTTATCCTCATACATGCGAAGTAGGTTTGCACGTTCACCAGACTGTAGCACTTCTCGATCATTTTCTTTATCATAAATAGAAGTAAACAAGCCATTGGAATCTAAGGTAATCTTATAGTATGGTGTTTCCACACTGGTATTACTATGGATTGTAAATGGAACCTCACAGCCTGCATCAACATCAAGGATCTCAAATGTCTTATATCCCTTTGCAGGAATTCCTTTAACATAAGCGATTGCACCATGGGCAGTCTTCTGTACTGGATAAGTATTACCATTATCATCTCTTAATCCAGCTACGTCCATATCACCAAGGTAAACAAGATCATCACGATCAAAACCAAGGGTATTATAAATGGTAATTCCATTGCCGGAGCCGGTTAGGCTATGCAATCGATCTTGTAATAGTCTAGTTGCCTTTTCTTTAACCTCAGCATATTCCTTCTTGGTCACCTCATAAACCTCATGAATGGAGGTACCCGGTAGAATATCATGGAATTGATTAATCATAATCATTTTCCATAATTTATCTAACTCTTCAATTGGGTAAGCGATATTTTCTTGCTTCTTAGCTATTACAGAAAGAAATTCTAGATCCATTAAAAGTAGCTCACACTTACGATTGGAACGTTTGTTTCTAGCCATGGATGTTAAGGTTCCACGATGGTATTCGAAGTAGAATTCACCTTCCCAAACTGGAAGTCTCTTATGATCTTTGACACGCTGCTCAAGCTCATCAAAGTAGGTTCTGGCAAATTCCTGGCGAACCTTTGGTATACCTTTAATGCCCTTTTCCATACGCTTGGAAGTCTCAAGCATCTCCCGGGTCGGACCGCCACCACCATCACCATAGCCATAGGAAATTAAGATATCATTATTAATATCCTTATTCTGATAGCGTAACCAACCGCCCATGATTGCATCAGGATGAAGAATACCATTGTAAGTGGTAAAGAAGTTCTTCGTATCCTGTCCCACTCCCAGGGTAGAGATAAAGTGAGTCAATACTTCAGTGCCATCAATACCTTTCCATTGTAATGTATCATAAGGTACTTTATTAAACTGATTCCATGATAACTTAGTTGTCATAAAATAGTCAATTCCAGATTTCTTCATAATCTGAGGAAGAGCTCCAGAATATCCAAATACATCGGGTAGCCAAAGAATTCTATTATCTACACCGAATTCCTCTTTAAAAAATCTCTTACCATGTATAAACTGACGTACTAAGGATTCACCTGAGGTTAAGTTACAATCCGCTTCTACCCACATACCACCTTCCGGTTCCCAGCGGCCTTCTTTGATAAGTTCCTTTACTTTTACGTAAAGTTCCGGATACCTTTCCTTTAGGAAATAGTAAAGTACTGGTTGGCTAGACATGAACTTATAGTTTGGATATTCCTCCATCAGCTTAAGTACGGTTGCAAAACTTCGTCCTACCTTCTCTCTTGTCTGCTCAACAGTCCACCACCAAGCAACATCTATATGGGTATGTCCAATACAGGTTGCGATTACATCGCTATAACCTGCCATATCTTCATATAATTCCTTCTGAATAAACGCAAGCGCTTGTTCTAAAGAATCATAGAACTCCTTGGAGTAAGGGTTTCTTAGGTCGAGATAATTAATCGTATCGTTAAGTGCATTTTCAATCGCCATTCGATTCCTATCATCTTTATCCATACGGGAAAAAGCATCCAATGGCACTTTCAAATCATAATATAGCTGTTGTATCTTAGGATCAATTTCCATTATTTCAACGATCAGGTTAAACTCACTATGAAGAGTTCCAGTATAGGACTGCAGATCCAAACGATAGCTATCATTTGCCTTAGCAGATGGTGTTAGAAACACCTCTCTATGATTCATATCGATACCTTGCGTTGCAACAT
Source organism: Clostridiales bacterium (assembly GCA_012523925.1). Taxonomy (GTDB): domain Bacteria; phylum Bacillota; class Clostridia; order Lachnospirales; family Lachnospiraceae; genus Mobilitalea. The sequence goes on along the minus strand of JAAYSQ010000154.1, from coordinate 415 downwards.
TATTTACAAACAGAAGGAACTGCGGATTTTTTGCATCATCCCACTCGTCAATCTGCGTCTTAACATGCAACCACATAGGTTTATTATGCAGATTCTCAGGAACTGTAAAATCAGCGCGGAACCAATAATGCTGGTCCGGTCCATACCAGTGCATGGTCTTACTGTCAAATGGCTCAAAATTCTCAATAGCCGCTTCCACATCTTCTGGATGAATATAATTGCCCTTTTTATACATCAATTTATCTATAGGGATTTTCTGTACAATTGCTAATTTCTTTAGTTGGTCGCAGATAACACTAATTCGCTTATCAATATATTCCATACAGTTTCTCCATTTTTATTCATATATAGTTGGAACTCAAATACTCCGCCTTTCTCACTTTCATTTCACTTATCAATCCTTAGATGAGGATTT
>JAAYSQ010000153.1 GCA_012523925.1 Clostridiales bacterium | reverse complement strand
TCATTGTTTACAATGATTTTCATTGTTTACAATGATTTGCATTGCTTGCGGTGCCTTGCGGGATTGCGTGTTGCGCATGAAATATGTTTCATATTACTTGTTCAATACAATACCTGTGCAAATTAACGTATCTTTATTGGAATAACTCCATCACAAACAAAGCAAACAAAGAATTCGCCCATGCAAACCACTCTCTAGTAAACTCTTTTGGTTCATTGCAGTTAAATCCTTCGTGCATTACAAGTTTTCCACCATCGGTATTTAGTAAGGTGTCTAATAACTTTTCCTTTTCCGCTTTCGTTTCAGCCGTTAATCCTTGCATTGTTAATGCAATATGCCAGATATATTGATCTGGTGTATGGGGACTTCCAATACCCTTTGCATAAGTTCCTTCGTAATAATAAGGATTCTTTTTGCTTAAGATAAACTTTCTTGTGTTTTGATAAATCTCATCATTAATACTTGAATATTTCAGCCAAGGAATGGATAGTAAACTAGGTACATTGGCGTCATCCATCAAGTTATAGTTGCCTAATCCATCCGTCTCATAAGCATAGATATCACCAAAATCTTCATCATGAACTATTCCATATTGCTCAATTCCACTTTGAATTTCCTTCTTCAAAGTAGAGGCCTCTTCTGCAATTTTTGCATCATTAAATATATCTTTTGCAAAGTTCTCCATGTATCCGAGCACAACTACTGCAAACATATTTGATGGAATTAAATATCCATATTTACATGCATCATCGCTTGGCCTAAATCCTGACCAAGTCATTCCTGTATATGCTGTCGGTTCTCCTTTTCCATCACGAGTAAGCGTATCCGATGGTGGGCAGTTATCTCTAATAAAATAGTATTTAGAATCAGTATCATGTCTTTGTTCTTTCTTCCACAAATCTATAATAGTTTGGAAAACTTTTTTTACATCCTCTGTGAAGATGCTGTTATCCTTGGTAATACTCCAATATTCGTTAAGTAACCATATGGGATAGCATAAAGAATCAATTTCATATTTTCTTTCCCAGTTCCATAAAGAATCTGAATCTGTTTTGTCTTCATCCCATCGGTTGCCATTAGCCTCCTCATTAAATGCATTGGCATAAGGATCAATTAATATATAACGCATCTGTCTCTTGATTAGGCCTTGTACCAATTCCTTTATAATGGGATATTCGTTTATAAAGGGTAGATAATGAACTACCTGTGCAGAAGAATCTCTAAGCCACATAGCTGCAATATCTCCCGTGAATACAAACACTTCCCCATCTTCTAGAAACTTTGTCGTTGTCTTTGCTGTACTTTCAAAACAATTTATAAACATCTGAGACAGCTTTTCATTATCACTTAATTTAATAGCAACCTTTTTAGTTATCTCATCGATTGCTTGATTTAATTGCATTTGCTTATTCTCAATACCCATCTTAACCTCCTATATATCTCAATTAACATTAATAGTGACAAGAGAAATAATAAATGTAGATACTCTATACCTCTTTTATTATGTATCAATATCATTCGAATAATGCAGCGATAGAAGCCACAAATGCGCCCGTTGCACCAGCACTCTGCAATTTATTCTCTTTCCGCTTAACTGCAGGACCTACAAAGTCGATATGTATCCAAGGAATTTGAGGTTCTACAAACTCCTCTAAGAAGCAAGCAGCAACACTTGCACCTCCACCACTTCCAGGTGCATAGTTAATGAGATCCGCTGTTTGGGTTTTATGCAAGTGGTTATGATATGAAGAATCCAAAGGCAATCTCCATACCTTTTCACCCTCTTCCTCAGCTTTCCTCTTAAAGGCTTCGTAGAACTTCTCATTATTAGCAAATATTCCAGATATCTCATCACCCAAAGCACTATGACAAGAATAGGTCAGGGTTGCCAAATCAATCAGTCGGCTAGAGCCTTTCTTTATCGCATAGGTAATTGCATCACATAGAATTAACCGACCTTCTGCATCAACATTATAAACTTCAACGGTTTTTCCGGACATGGTTGTTAACACATCTCCCATCTTGCATGCTGATGGACTAATCAAGTTTTCTACCGCAGGTATAATTAGGATAATATTCTCCTTACTTTTTTGCCTTACGATAAGTTCTAGTGCTGCTAAGACATTTGCAGCACCGCACATGTCATACTTCATGCCATCCATACCACCAATGGATTTCAAGTTGTATCCACCACTATCAAACATTACTCCTTTTCCTATTAAAGCAGTAACTGGAGCTCCTTTGCATCCTTCATAGTATATGGAAATTAAATTGGGCTCTTCCTCACAACCTGCATTAACACCTAAAATACCGCCACTATTAAATTCTTCTAATTCTGATTTGCCAAGCACTTCATAAGGAAGATTATAATGCTCTGCTAGATCAATTGCATATTCTGTAAATTGCTTTACATGAAGATAGTTATTTGGAATATCACCAAGGACCCTCGCATGGTTAATACATTGTCCATAAGCCATTGCTTTCTCAATACTGTATTGTAAGTTCTCAGAATGAATTATTAGCATAGTATAAGAATCTTTTTCGCATTTTAATTTATCTCGTATAGCAAAGATCCGGTTGGTAGATGCCAGCGACAAGTTGTCCTTCTTAAAGGAGTAAGCACCCACATACATGGCTTTAATAATCGTTTCTATTACCTGGCTTAAGGAATATCCTTTAAAATGTAACCCTTCCAGAAGAATTTGATAATCTTCTTTTACTGTTTTTCCAAAACCCTGAAATTGCTTTCTTAGTTTTTCTAAGTTAAATTTCTTCTCTAAACCTAATGGCATAAAGGTGATAGCCATACTACGGGATTGAAAGGGAATTATAATGGTTTGCTGCCCAAACTTCTTATAATCTTTAGCCAATCCTGCTGAAGTATGGCTTTCCAATGGAAGCTGTTGCAGCTGCTTTTTCATATCTGTTTCTTCAAAGTATGGTATTAATATATGTTCCTGCTTTTCATGAATTTGAATTTTATATTTCTGTATAAACTTCATTTGTTAGCCTCATTTTCTTACTAGCTCATACCATCGATTAACCAATCCGTCCACGGTCATTTATGGCATATAAATCAAGGTATTTCTTTCTATAGTTAAAGAAACCTCACGATCATATAGGACTACTCAGGAGACCTTCCTCAATATTATTAAGATATTTTATTGACGGAAGGTTTCCTAGGTAATTCTAGTTTATGACCTGTGAAGTTCTTATTAGAATTTTACAAGTATTGTTTTAATTTCGTATGGTTTTATAGTTAATGCAATTGGTTCATCCTTAAATTCTTCCAAAGGTTGTTCCATTAGATCGCATTCGCACCATGACTTAACAGGAATGCTACTATCAATAGTAACCTCTCCTCTTGCACCAGCATATTCATGGAAACGAATCACCGTTTCTTCTGAATTCTCCGCTTGTTTGATACAATCCACAACAATATACTCATTATTAAATGTAAACACACTTTCCTTAGTGATTTTACTTGCTCCAGGAACAGCCATAATCGGATTGTTTAAATCAAAAGCTTCTTTTTCAATATCACTCTGGTACCATTCTGCTGTATGAGGAAGAATGGAGTAGGTGAATTCATGATGACCTAAGTCCGCTGCATAATCTGGGTCAACAGGAGATTTAAGTAAAGTTAATCGTATCGTATCCTTTTTTATGTCATGGCCATATTTGCAATCGTTCATTAAGCATAGTCCATAACCGGTTTCGGATAGATCCACCCATTTATGAGCAACTACTTCAAATTTGGCAACTTCCCAACTATTATTTCTAGTGATCGGACGACGGATATTACCATACTGAATATCAAATCGAGCATCTACCGCACGAATATTTACTGGGAAGGCAACCTTCATAAGAGTCTGACGCTCTTGCCAATCCGCCTCTGTTTTGAAGTCAATACGTTTCTTTTCATGGTATAAGCACATGGTTTGCTTAATTACCGATTTATGATACTCCCAAGTGAAAGAAACAAAGATTCCTAGATTATTTTCTTCTACCTGAATGTCCTTACACTCTTTTACAATATCCTGCTTTAGATCAATCGTAGGTTCTAATTCCCAAGCATCAAAGAATCTAGGCTTATCCTCGAATACCTGAAGAACGTTACCAAACTTTCCTTTCGGTAAAATTTCTCTGCCTGCTTCCTTATCATAGATGCTTGTTAATTGACCATTTTCATTCCAGGAAATATTGTAATACTTCGTAGAAACTTGATTCGTCTGAAGTATTTTATTGGAATTTGCATCCGTTTTCTTGACCTTTGTTAAGGTTACAAAGGAGAATGGTTCCATATCTTTTACAAGAACAATTGCATTACCATTCTGAATGGTACTACTTAATACTGTTCCATTCTCATCCATAAAGCAATTATCTTCGGAAACTCCGGATATATGAACATAGGAGTCGCGTTTCCAATTGGCATTATTCCAGATGGTATAAGTATCTGCTTTTTCCTCAAGTAATCCTTTGTTCACATTATCCATTACATCATTTATTAATGCCAAAGCTTTCTCGTATTCAACACGGCTATCGTCATATACTTCCTTAATAGAGGAACCTGGAAGGATATCATGGAATTGATGGCAAAGTACAATCTTCCATGCTTCTAATAGCTTTTCTTTATCATAAGGAACCTTTGACATTTGATTTGCTATTACAGAAAGCATCTCCACATTACGTAGATAGAACTCTAATCTACGGTTCATCTTCTTATTATATGCCTGAGATGTATAGGTTCCTCTGTGGAACTCAAGGTATAGTTCACCATCCCAGATAGGAACATATCCTTCCATCTCATTCTTTCTTACGGTTTCATTCAAACGTCTAAAATACTCAGTTGCGGTTTCTGTTTTCACATGTGGTATTCCAGGAATCTTATTCAGATGGGTAATCGTCTCTATCTGATCTCTGGTTGGGCCACCGCCTCCATCTCCATATCCATATGAAATGAGCAGGTCACGATTAATATCCTTGTTATTATAATTATCCCAAACACCTTTTACTGTATATGGTTTTGCATCACCATTATAAGTATAGTAAGAAGAACCTGGATCTGTCGTTGTAATAAAATGTGTTAAAACCTCCGTTCCATCAATTCCTCTCCAGTAGAAGGTATCATATGGCATTCTATTAGTATCATTCCAGCTAATCTTTGTGGTCATGAAGGTGTTAACACCAGATTTCTTAAGAATCTGTGGCATTGCCCAGGAATATCCGAATACATCTGGAAGCCATAGGAACTCGTTGTCATAGTTAAACTCTTTCTTAAAGAAGTTCTTACCCACAAGAATCTGTCTTACAATGGATTCTCCAGAAGTAACGTTGCAATCCGGTTCAACCCACATAGAACCCGAAGGCTCCCATTTTCCTTCTACAACACGCTTTTTAATATGCTCATAGATATCTGGATAGTCATTCTTAATGTATTCATAAAGCTGTGCTTGAGATTGTATAAATTGATAATGTTCATATCGATCCATTAAACGGTTAACGGTTGAGAAGGACCTAGCAGACTTTTCTCTTGTATGACGAATTCTCCAAAGCCAAGCCACGTCAATATGTGTATGTCCAAGCATACTTACGCTTACATCCGGCTTGCCTTTACCGTCCATCTTATTATTTAAATACTCATATGCCTTAGCCACACTATCATAGAAGTTTTTGGACCTTTTTTCTCTATAGTCGATGAATTGGAATGCCTTTACAAGAGTACTTAGCAACCATTCCTTATATTCATTATTCTTGTCTAATAAATCGTATGTTTGAAGAACGCTTCTAGATAGGAAGTAGAAATCATTGGTATACTTATCTAGTACTCCAAACTGTGCTCTCTCAATTTCCATCGGCATATCCTTTGGAAAACCACCACCGCTTAACCCGGACCATACTCTAAATTTCAGATCCAGCTTAAGGCCATTCTCTTTCACATTGAGAAATACTTCCTTATGGTTTCCGTCCACACCTTGATATGGTTTTCCGTTTAGATATAACAGACTTTCGAAATGGCTGTTATTACCTGTACCTACTGGCACACCAAAGTCAAAGATACCAATAACATCTTCGTCTTTTAATTCTTCCGGAATCTCAATCTGTGTACATAGCCAGTTATATTTATCCCAGCCCTTCCATCGAAAACCTACAGAAACAGTTTCTGGTTCTCCTATAGGTTCTCTATTCCCGATCTCTCCGTTATCGTGATACCATGAGAAAGATTCAATGTCGTGTAAATTCCTATAACGTAATTCTTCTAATTCTTCGAGTAAGTTATTAATTCGATCTCGATTATGAAAATCAAACGGCATAATTATTCTCCTTATCCTTATTAATATGATTTGACAGCCAAAAACCATAGCAGATAATATTCGTAAATTTGTCTTTAGCAAACCTGCCCCAGTAATAGGAAACATATTTTAATGAGCAACCGTATGCAGTCGTTGGTACTTAGGTCATGTATTGTATGACCTTATGTACAACTACGTACTGCATACGAGCGGGAGCATGTTGTGAATAAAATATGTTTCCTATTACTTCTCAGTATACAAAGTGAATTTACGAATTTAAATTACAAAATAGCTTTTGACATTCAAATCAAAATATTCCACCATAGGCCTTATCATACTTCTCAACTAATTTTTTCGCTAGTGAATAGGAATTAACTAGTGGATGAAGGGTTAATGCTTCAATGGCTTTCTCTTTAGATTTTGTTTTAATAGCTTCAACAGTACATTTTTCATAGAATTTAATCGCGTGTATTAAGATATTACAATGCTCTGGTACTTCACCAATCGCAACAGGCTCAATACCGTTCTTAGAGACCTTGCAAGTAACTTCTACAACATCTTCATCATTTAGTCCAGCAATGCAACCATTGTTTGGAACGGATAACACAAGATAGTTGCCTTCTTCGCTTTGAAGTCCTTCAATACAATCCAGCATAACGCCCGCATATCCCATGCCATCAGGAACTTCTAAATTCCCTTTTTGAATTTCTTCCTTCTTATCATTTCCTGTTTCTATGCTCATATACGAACTTTCTCTTACTTGCATATAGTACAGGAAGATTTGTAAAGCGCCTTCTGGATCTGCATCCATATCCATTGTTTTTAATTCTTCCATCATCTGTATATTAACAGTTTCAATCGTTTTACCTCTGGTTGCTCCAGATTTTATAATGTTCTCCAATGCTTTTTCTCTATGATAATAGTAGTACATATATTCATTGGGTAGAAATCCAATATAACGTAATAGATCCGGATCGAACATTTTAAACTCTGAAACACTATTTAGGAACTCATTATCATTTAATAAATTATCTAATATTTCCTTGCCTTCTTTTTTCACACTACGAATCCAAGAAAGGTGATTTAGTCCAAAGAATTCAACATATAAATCCTTTTCCTCTACACCAAGTTCTTTTGCCATTCTAAACTTTGTGCTACTTGGAGCATCGCAAATTCCAACAATATTATCATATCCCGCACTTCTTAATGCTTGTGTTACTAAACCAGATGGATTTGTAAAGTTAAAGATCCAAGCATTAGGAGCAAACTTTTTAATCAGTTCGCAATACTCTAGTAGTACTGGAATCGTACGAATTGCCATAGAAAAACCACCAACACCAGTAGTTTCTTGTCCTATTACACCTTCTTCTAAAGCGATTGTCTCATCCATAACACGGGAGTGATCCCCTCCCACACGTAGTGTTGTTACGATATAATCAGCACCAGTAATGGCATCTTCGGCTGTTTCCGCAACTTCTAATTTTAAATCTTTCTTATTACGGTTAATAACATGCTGACATAGTTTATAAATAATCTGCTGTTTTTCCCTATCAATATCATATAATGTAACTTTATCAATATTTAACTTTTTATAACGGCTTAAGAGCCCATTGATAAATATTACCGTACGAACTCCCGCTCCTCCGATCACTGCTATTTTCATTTTGCGCACTACCTTTCTTCTTGTTCTTCTATAAATTT
>JAAYSQ010000152.1 GCA_012523925.1 Clostridiales bacterium | reverse complement strand
ACTGATATTTGCGGAAGTAGAATTTCCCGATGAGAAAGCAGCGGATGAATTTATCCCTCCGGAATGGTTTGGCAAGGATTTATCAAACGATAAACGGTTTTCTAATTATTATTTATCCAAAATAAATACATTTACTGAGCTTGGTATATAGAGATTTTTTAAAAGATTATAAGAGATATTATTAGTAGATCAAAAATCCTAATTTAACAAATTTCAACAGCTTAACTTAGGGTCCGATGACACATACTAAGAATGTGATTTCGTAGCTTATGTAAATGTTCTTTTGTTAATTTTAAGGAGGGAGTATGGATGCCTAAGGATAGCCAACCGGATAATAAAAGAGCGAGGTTAAAAAAGTCCAATGGGCAGACGCCAATCACTAGAGAAAATCAAAATCATAATAAAAACGCAAAGAGGAAATCAATTAAACACAATGATGTTTAATCTAGTTAAAGTATAAATCTTTGCACGAATACTGTTGAACAAGATAGAAACATTACCAAATGACCTTATAGCGCTAGATAGGAGAATACTATGGCAAAAGCTGGGATGAGAAGGCCGGATCCTAAAGAACCCCATGGAACCGAAGGAAGACAGAAAATGAATATTCCAAAGAATATTGTACCACCTGTCCCAGAGATACAGGGGAAAGCGAAATCTGGCAAAAAGAAAGCGAATCCAATGTAAGATAGGGTAATCATAATGGATAATAATAGACAATTGTTATTTGATTCAATAACAGAGCATCTCTTAATGGATGAGGTTCCTTCGCAGTATCTTAATCAGTTATCAAATGAACCCGTATTTAAAGAATATCCATTCAATTTATTACTAAAATTAAAACAAACAGAGCAGTCTAAGAAACATCATCCAGAAGGGAATGTGTGGAATCATACAATGCTTGTTGTTGATGAGGCTGCTAAGGTAAGAGAACAATGTAGTGACAAGAAAGCCTTTATGTGGGCTGCATTATTGCATGATATAGGGAAAGCAAGTACTACTAGGATTAGAAAAGGAAGAATTACCTCCTATGATCATGATAAAGTAGGAGCAGATCTTACTGAAAAATTCCTACAAGTATTTATCAAAGATGATGATTTCATTGATACTGTACGAGCATTAGTCAGATATCATATGCATATGCTATACATTCTAAAAAAATTACCATTTGCTGATATAAAAAACCTATTGAAGGAAGTTGACATTAATGAAATGGCATTGCTAAGCTTATGTGATCGGCTGGGGAGAACCGGTGCGGATATAGCTGAAGAGGAAGCTAATTATGAACGATATCTGAAGGAACTAGAATTAGCAAAGAGTAAGATATTGCAAAGTAACTAAAATATAAGCAATTATAATGGCTTTTCTCCATTTGGAGGCAAAGCCATTTTCTATGGCGAAAAACAGTATAATCTAATCTCTTTACAGAGAGAGGAACTCAGAATATTCGAATTCTAAGTTCTTATGACGAAAATGTACTGGATTTTTCAGGATATATACATTATAATAAAAGATGACAATATTTTGGCCTTGTATATTAGTGAATATGTCATAAAAAAAGAGTATAAGAAGATATTGAAGATAATTGCTGTCGAAGATGGGGACTTCGATGGCGGGTATGCTATTGTAGTACTGGTTGTGGGGGCTATTATAGAAGAATGTAGCAATCAGTATTTACAATAATAGAGTTGTACAATGTCACAAATAGAGAATCGCACAATGTGGGGAACGTATTGGAGGACATATGGGATATTATATTAATCAAACTGTCGGTTATGCTTTTATTGTAGCAGCCGTAGCGGTTTTATTACTACTTGTAATTATGTTTGCCCGATTAAGTAAGCTAAAGAGAAAAGGCCAACGATTAGAAGAAGATAAGAGAAAATTACTAGATAAGAATAAGGAATTAGAGGTTTCTTTTGAAAATGCAAAAGAAACAATGGATGAGCTTACGGCTAAATGTGAAGAATTAAATAAAAATAGAGAAAACATGAAAAGGCTAGCATATACGGATTATTTAACAGAACTTCCGAATCGGATTGCATTTACCGAAATGTTAGATAATGTTATGCTTACGCTTCGAAGTGATGAGATAGTAGCAATTCTTGATATCGATATTGATAACTTTAAAAATATCAATGATACCCAAGGTCATTCTTACGGTGATGAACTTTTAATAGATGTCACCTATCGATTAAAACAGGTAATGGATAGTAATGATTATCTGGCAAGGATTGGTGGGGATGAGTTCATCTTCATGACACAAAATTTAAATGAGACTACAGAGATTGAAGAAAAAATTAAGAAAATAAAAAACGTATTCAGTTATCCTTTTGTTTTATCGACAAAGGAGTACTTTGTTACTGTTAGCATAGGAGTAGCCTTTGCTCCAAAGGATGGAAAGACTTCGCAAGTGTTGATTAAGAATTGTGATTCGGCAATGTATGTGGCGAAAGCTAATGGGAAGAATACTCATGCGTATTTTGATCCTTCATTCAATCAGAAGCTTACTGAGAAAATTGAGCTTCAATCGGAACTTAGAAAAGCAATCGAGCGGAAGGAATTTGAGGTTTATTATCAACCGCAGATGGACTTGATTGAGAAAAAAGTGATTGGATTTGAAGCATTGCTACGCTGGAAACATCCGACGAAAGGTCTGGTATACCCGAATGATTTTATTCCCTATGCGGAGGAAAATGGATTGATTATTCCGATTGGGAATTGGGTTCTGAAAACTGCTTGTAAGCAGTTAAAAGAGTGGCATGATGCGGGGCATGTAGATCTTCGCATGGCAGTAAATCTCTCAGCAAGACAATTTATGGATAATGACATTGTAAATAGTGTAAAAAGTGCAATCGAGGAATCAGAAATTGATCCTCATAAATTGGAACTTGAAATTACAGAAAGTATTGCACTAAATGATCTGGATTACACGATTAGCACAATTCGTGAACTCAAGAGTATTGGTGTGAATTTTTCATTGGATGACTTCGGTACGGGATATTCGTCAATGAATTATCTAAAGCGACTTCCCGTCAATAACTTGAAAATCGATAAGAGTTTTCTTAATACCGTTATGGAAGATACATGCGACCAAAAGATCGTCCAAACGATTATTAATCTTGCAAGAATTCTAGAATTAGATGTGATTGCAGAAGGTGTTGAAACTAGTGAGCAAGAAACATTTCTGACTGAATCTAATTGTGATAAAGCACAAGGATATTTATATAGTAAGCCAGTTCCTTCTGAGGTTGCAGAACAATTACTGGACTAATATTGCTGATTTAATAAATTATAAACATATTTATTTGTGATTATATGAAAGGTCTAAAAGTAGTAATATTATATTATATATATTATTATTCAATTAGGAGAGGAAATGAAACATAGAGATTGTGAAACTAATATCGCGCATTCATTTCTTGTTATTCAAGGAATTCTCTATGTGATATTTCTTGCCTTTGATATTACTGGCAGGTTTGCTAGATTATCCACTAGCATAAAATATATTATCATTATACTTTGCTTACTATTTACAATTTATAAATGGGATAACAATCATAGTTGGAAACGGTTATGCATTCGAAGTGCCTTTCTCTTTACACTATTTGCTGACTATTTCCTTCTGCTTTTGGATCGTCATTATTTCTATGGAATTCTTCTCTTTATCATAGTACAGCAAATCTATGGGATTAAACTAGATTTACACTTACGTACGAATCTTAAATGCAAACAGCTTGTTCTTAAGGTAATGTATCGTTTGGGTTTGCAAATGATGGCGACAGTAATTATCAGCAATCTGCTAAATCATATTGGTATCATTACCGAGCGGACGATATATGCTTCTATATTATATTTTATTAGCTTTGTAGCAAATATTATACGGGCAATTAGCGTGGCTAGGCAACAATCGATGGAGCGTAGTCATTATATATTTGCCTTTGGAATGATACTTTTCATACTTTGCGATATCAACGTAGCTATCTATAATTTATCTGACTACCTACCCCTAACATTCCACATGGAAAAAATCCTTCATAGCTTTTCTTCCATTCTCATGTGGGCGTTTTATGCTCCCTCCCAGGT
>JAAYSQ010000151.1 GCA_012523925.1 Clostridiales bacterium | reverse complement strand
ATTTGCTTTCTTTCATTAATAGTAATTTCTATATATGAACAATTCCTTATAATTATTCATAGCTTAAAAACACTCTACCCCTATATAAATCAGACATCTTTGTGTACTGTATTCCTTTTTACAGTTTTAATCGGTTTGTATTCCTCGATTAACATTTTTTTATTATTATAGATTATTTCTTATAATTATGCAATGATAATTTCAAATTTGTTGTTTAAATTAGTTTTAAATATTTTTATATAATAAAATAAAAACCACTCCCTATGTAATAGAAGTGGTTTAGATAAATTCTATATTTTATTATTCATTTTTGACATTATCAAAAAGGCGATTCGCTAGGGCCGTAAACTGCTCTAAGGTTAGTACTTCTCCACGGATATTCTCTGACAATCCTTCAGCTTTTAAGGCATTAATAATCTCTTCCTTAGAAAAATTCAGCTCATTCGAGTTCTTTAAACCATTTACTAATGTCTTACGTCTTTGATTAAAGGACGCACGGATTAAACGGAATAAAAGTGCTTCATCCTTAACTTTAACAACCGGCTCCTTATGAAGCGTCAATCTTATTACGGCTGATCCAACCTTAGGTCTTGGCATAAAACAGTTAGGTGGTACATATGCTGCGATATATGGTTCTGCATAATACTGAACAGCAAGAGAAAGGGCACCATAATCTTTGGAACCTGGGCCAGACTGCATTCGATCAGCCACCTCTTTCTGTACCATGACAGTTACATTATCTAGCGGTATATGTTGTTCAAATAATGCCATAATAATCGGCGTGGTTATATAATAAGGAAGGTTAGCAACCACTTTAATGGGTTTACCACCATTCCTCTCCTGGACCAAGGTATTGAGATCTACTTTAAGGACATCTTCGTTAAGAACGGTTACATTAGAGTAATCAGATAGTGTATCCGAAAGTATTGGAATAAGCATTTTATCAATTTCAATGGCAACGACCTCCCTTGCATTCTCGCAAAGGTGCTGTGTTAAAGTTCCAATCCCAGGGCCTATCTCCAGTACAAAATCATCCTTAGTAATTTCCGCAGCCCGAACTATTTTATCTAGTACATGGTTGTCAATAAGAAAATTCTGTCCGAACTTTTTCTGAAAGACAAATTTATATTTATTTAATATTGCTATTGTATTCTTGGGGTTTCCCAAATCTGCCATCTCTTACCTCTTATTCTCATGATCGATACGATCTTTGCTATCCATTTGATAGAATCTTATTGCATTTTCTCTTGTTACCCGTATCACTGTTTCATAATCCACATTCTTTATTCTGGCAATCTCTTTTGCCACTAAGGGTAAATTTAATGAACTATTCCTCTTACCTCGATATGGAGTAGGTGCAAGGTATGGGCAATCCGTCTCCAGAACCAATTGGGAAAGAGGTGCATAGGCTACAACTTCCTTTAGCTTTCTACCGTTGGCAAAGGTTACAACACCTCCAATTCCAAGATAGAAACCCATTTCCAAGTATTGCTTTGCCTGCGTTGTACCATAGCTAAAGCAGTGGATAATTGCCCCTATTTCATCCGCTTTTGCCTCCTTCATCATACCATAAGTATCATTTGCTGCATCGCGGCTATGAATAACCATGGGTAGTTGTAAATTCCTTGCAAGTTCCATCTGTCTTGCAAACCAGTATTGCTGCGTCTTACGTTCTGTCGAATCCCAATAGTAATCCAGTCCAATCTCACCGATTGCCACATTTTTCGGATGCTTTGCTTTTTCTCTAAGCCATGCAAACCGATCTTCATCTAATTCCTTTGTACTATCTGGATGAATTCCAATGGCGCCGTAGATAAAGGGATACTGCTCCATTAATTCAATCGTTTTATCAACAGTCTCCAATGAGGAACTTACATTTACCACGTATTCAATACCTTGCTTAGAAAGACTACTAAGAAGCCCCTCCCGATCTATGTCAAATGCATCATCTTCATAATGTGCGTGCGTTTCAAATATCATTTATTCATCCTCTTTCTTAATCCTCGCTCTTACAATAGAGGGTCGAACATTTCTTTTAGAATATTATTCTAGCATACGACTTCTTACAAATCAACAAGATAGGGTTTAGCTGAACGTTTTCTATTAAATAAATGGGGCTGTCGCAACAAATATTTATCTTGCAACAGCCCACAACTTAGTATTTATTATTTTGTGGCCTAATCCCTTCCTCCCTAACATTATGCTCCTGATTTTGATTTCTAGGCTTAACAGAGTTGGTAACACTGTTAAACTTCTCCTGCTCCCTCTTTTGTTGAAGCTTTTCCATTTTCTCTTTATTCATTACCTTCACCTCAGCAATAGTATGGGAAAATATTATCATATTATACATTCCCCTCATATACATACTTTAAATGCTGCCTGGCCACTTCTGCTAATCGATATATCTTTTTGATTGATGTCGCTTCCTTATCTTGCATCTTCCATCTTGGGAAAAACCTAGAGATATGAAGAGGTATATCCGGACGAATACTTGCTAGCCATGCAGAGAGCTGTTCCATTTCCTCTTCACTATCATTCTCCCCTGGAACTATCAAAGTCGTTACCTCAAGATGACAGACTTCCGAAGTAATCTCAATGGAACGCATAACCGTTGCAAGATCCCCTTTTAGCTTATGATAATACCTTTGTGTAAATCCTTTTAGGTCGATATTAAAGGCATCAATAAATGGTAGCAGTTTCTTCAAAGGTTCCTCACAGATATATCCATTTGATACAACAACATTTTTAAGGTTGTTTTCTTTAACTAGAATAGCTAAGTCACGAACGAATTCATAGCCAATCAGTGGTTCATTATAGGTGTAAGCAACTCCAATATTACCCGCACTTTTCAAAAACTTTGCCTTCTCTAAGATATCCTCGCATTGCATCTTTACAACATTTGCTTCTGCTTCATTAACCATTGATATATCACAGTTCTGGCAGAATGGGCAACGCAAATTACAACCATAACTTCCAATGGACATAATTCTACTACCAGGATAAAAGTGATATAGGGGCTTTTTTTCAATTGGATCTAAGGCTAAAGCGGTCAGTTTTCCATAGCTTTTACTAATGATGGTATTATCATGATTAATCCTTCCATGACAGAAACCAACTTGTCCTTCTTCTAATTTGCAATGATGGGGACAAATTTCACATTGAACTTTCACGTATGCCTCACCACCTCAAAGCGCTCCATGGTAAAATGTTCATTGTCGTAAATTCCTGCCTTCTTCCTCGCAATCAATACCTGCTGCTGTACACTATCAACCCCTTCAAGATTCGGAAGGAGAAGTCCTCGTTTGCGGCCAGAGGATACGATCACTCCATAACGCTTTACATCTAATTCATCTATCGTTTCGATTGGCTCAGGCTCCATCAAGACGTCCACGCTATAAACAATATCAAAAAGTTCTTCTTCCTTTACAGGAGGAAATCTTGGATCCTCTACTCCAGCGCTTACCGCGTTACGAATAATCTCCTTTGCAATATTATCTGTAACCGGAGCTATGGTTCCAAT
>JAAYSQ010000150.1 GCA_012523925.1 Clostridiales bacterium | reverse complement strand
GCAGATGCAGACTATCGTCCAGCTCTGAAGAAGGCAGGTTTCCTAACAAGAGATCCAAGAATGAAGGAAAGAAAGAAGTACGGATTAAAGGGCGCTCGTCGTGCTCCACAATTCTCAAAGAGATAATTATTGCAATTATTGCATATGGAAAAGCTCCGGAGAGTTTTATCTCCAGGAGCTTTTTATGATTCTTTTAAGAATTCGATTTATTCAATTTCAATTTATACAAAGTCTCTTATGCTAACCCTAATAAACGTACAATCTGTGTAAAGGTAAATGTTAGAGTAATTCCTGCTATTGTTGGTACAAGGAAGGATACAAAAGTCCACTTCCAACTTTTTGTTTCTTTTTTTATCGTTAGAAGAGTAGTTGCACAAGGGAAGTGCATTAAGCAAAACAGCATTACATTGATAGCTGTTAGCCAAGTCCATCCGTTAGAAATTAATAGACTTCTTAAGGCTTCTAAATTTTCCAGCTCAATCATTGTACCGGTTGCCATATAACTCATTATGATGATAGGCATTACAATTTCATTGGCTGGTAATCCAAGTATAAAAGCCATTAATATATATCCATCCATACCTAAAAGATTAGCAAATGGTTGTAGGAAACCAGCACTATGGTCCAGTAAGCTAATACCGCTAATATTTACATTTGCCATAAGCCATATGATTAGACCCGCAGGTGCGGCAACGATTACAGCGCGACCTAATACAAAAATGGTACGATCAAATATTGATCTTACAATGATTCTCCCGACCTGTGGTTTCCGATAAGGTGGAAGCTCTAAAGTAAAAGAAGAAGGCAATCCTTTTAGTATGGTTTTGGATAGGATTTTTGATACTAACAATGTCATAATTACCCCTAATATAATTACAAGGGTGATGGATAATGTTGCAATTACAGATTGCATGGGGCCACTGACAGCTCCTGCAATAAAAATTGTTGTGACAGCAATTAAGATAGGAAAACGGCCATTACAGGGGACGAAAAAATTTGTAATAATTGCAATTAACCGCTCTCTTGGTGAATCTATTATCCTACATCCAATCACTCCTGCAGCATTACACCCAAATCCCATACACATCGTTAATGCCTGCTTTCCATGAGCGCATGCTTTCTTGAAGAAATTATCAAGATTAAAGGCTATCCTTGGCAGGTATCCCAGATCCTCCAAAAGTGTAAACAAAGGAAAGAATATTGCCATAGGTGGTAGCATGACAGAGACAACCCAGGCGAGAGTTCGATATACACCAAGGACTAAAGCGCCATGAAGCCAGTTGGGCAAATTGTATGTTGTAAAAAGATAAGTTAATTTGTCTTCTATACCAAAAAGTACGTAGGCAATGGCATCGGAGGGTACATTAGCCCCTACAATCGTGATCCAGAAGATGATACCTAAAAGCGCAATCATTGTAGGAATACCAAATGCTTTCGAAGTTAGTATGTTGTCAATCTTTCTGTCTAATTCGTTATGCTTTTGCCTCTGTGAATTAACAACTTGATGACTTATATTTTCTGCAAGTTTCACGATGCTTGAAACGATCCGGTCACGCAAATCTCCGTATGCAAGATCATTAGACGTTGATAAAACTTCAGAAAGAGGCGTTGAAGAAACTTCAGCAAGCCCTAATTTAGTTTCATTGTTTGTTATATTAGATAGATCGATTCCGATGTATTTATTTATTGAATCTATTATCGACATATCTCCGTCAATAAGTTTTAAACTCACCCAGCGACTATTGATTTTATTATCGACAGACTTCTTTATTTTTTCTTCAATATATTGAATGGTGTTCTCAATATCATCGTCATATTGTATTCTTATTGGTTTGGTTGTGATTTCATTGTGGGATACCTTATATACAGCATCCATCAATTCTTCTAAACCTTCCCCGCTCCTGGCACTGGTTCCAATAACAGGTACTCCTAAAAGCTCGGATAGACGTTTTAAATCAATCCTTATCTTTTTTCTTTTGGCTTCGTCCATTAAATTAACACAGACGACTACTTTGTCTGTCATTTCTAGTATTTGTAGAACGAGATTAAGATTTCTTTCCAAGCAAGTTGCATCGGTAACGACTACAGTTGCGTTGGGATTTCCAAAGCAGATAAAGTCTCTTGCAACTTCTTCTTCTATCGAGTTTGATAACAATGAATAAGTTCCGGGTAAATCTACTAATATAAAGTTTTCATCTCTATATTTATAATTACCTTGTGCTGTAGTAACTGTCTTACCAGTCCAGTTTCCAGTATGCTGATTTAATCCAGTAAGACTATTAAATACTGTGCTTTTGCCTGTATTGGGATTGCCCGCCAAAGCCACAATGATATCATCCGATGAACTTAGTTGTATATCCAGCATTTCTTTTAATGCGTTAACTCCAGTAGATTGACTGGTAAGCCCCATATTGAAAACCTCCTAAAGACCTCAAATTAATTCAACTAAAATTTTCGACGCTTCTTCTGAACGTAGGGCAATTACAGCGCCACGGATTTCATATGCAATAGGGTCGCCCGAAGGGCTTTTTCTTAATGATTCTACGACTGTATCAATAACCAAACCAAGGTCTAACATTCTTCTTCTCAAATTTCCAGATGAGGTTAACTCTTTTACTCTGGCACTCTTTCCACAAGGAATCAGGTGTAATGGAATCTTAGTTCCTTCCATTGACTATACCTCCGATATTAAATAGTTTGGATAAAAGTTAGATGCGTGAAAAACTTTTATCTATGGCTAATATATGGTTAATATAGAAGAAATGTTACACATATAATATAAAGGCGTGAATATAATTTATGATTGAGGTGTGATACAATGAATAATAATCAGGAATTTCATACTGTTCGAGGATATGAAATTATAGGTAAACAAAAGCAAGCATTATCACATAGCATGGAAGATTATCTGGAAATGATCTATAGAAATTGTCTAAATGAAGGACATATTCGTATTAATGTGCTTGCAGAATCATTAAATGTACAGGCTCCATCAGCGACCAAGATGGTTCAGAAGTTGGGCAAGCTTGGCCTTCTTCACTACGAAAAATATGGTACCGTTAAAATGACCCCAGAGGGTGAGAAAGTAGGTCGTTACTTATTAAAGCGCCACGAAACAATAGAAAATTTCTTAAAAATAATTGGAGTGGAGCAAAATTTATTAGTTAATGTTGAATTAATAGAGCACAGTGTCACGCCTGGCGCATTACATAAGATAGAAATTTTAAATCAGTTTTTTAGAACATATCCAGAGATTCTAGAGAAATATGAGGAATACAGGATTTCGAAAGAAAATGAGGATAAAATAAGATGAACCAATAAATAGGATTTCTGAAATGATGATGGTATTAAGGTTAATAATATAAGATAGAATGCGCTTGTCAATTTGTGTTTAAATATTCTAAGAAGTGGTTTAATATAACATATATCTATTGTAGTAAATTTGATACAGTTATCTATTGAAATACTATCTGTTAAAAATCAATAGGTAAATTGAAAATAATTTAAGTATTCTATTAATTTTTATGGATTACAAAAGACTTGGAAAGGAGAAGAGCTGACTTGTAAGAATTATTTGCAAGTATCGGCATGACTTCAAATGAGATTAACGACGCTTTGCTATATTGAGAAGGATGATAGCTATTTGATGCTACATCGGATTGTAAAGAAAAAAGATATTAATAAAGATAAATGGATAGGTATCGGTGGACATTTTGAAGAGGGAGAAAGCCCGGAAGAATGCCTAATTCGTGAAGTAAAAGAGGAAACCGGACTTACCTTAACCTCATACCGCTTCCGCGGTATAGTTACATTTGTATCGGATCGTTGGCCACCAGAATATATGTGCCTCTATACAGCAGATGCCTTTGAGGGAGAGATGATCCCTTGTAGCGAAGGTGTTCTAAAATGGGTATCAAAGAAAGAATTGCTTAATTTAAATCTCTGGGAAGGGGATAAAGTTTTCCTTCAGTTACTGGCGGAGGAAGCGCCCTTTTTCTCACTAAAATTGCGGTATAAAGGGGATACCTTGGTGGAATGTATCCTCAATGGTAAGGAGTATAAGTCTAACCTATAATAATATAGTTAAATCCAACCGCCATCTAATGTAATCACTTGACCTGTCAGATATTCATTCTTTTGAGTTAGCTGATAAACCAAGTGGGCCACTTCATCTGCTTGCCCTAAGCGGTTTGCTGGGATTTCTTCAATCAATTGTTGCATCTCTTCCCTATCGAGGACTTGGTTCATCTCCGTGTTGATAACACCACATGCAACTGCATTTACTTGTATATTACTTGGAGCCAATTCCTTAGCTAAAGCTTTCGTAAAGGCATTAATACCACCTTTTGATGCGGAATAAGCCACTTCACAGGAAGCACCTACATTTCCCCATACTGAGGAGATGTTAATGATTTTCCCGCTTTTGTTGTGAAGCATATCAGGAACGGCCAATGAACAGCAGTTAAAAACAGAAGTTAGGTTGGTTGTTATAATACGATCCCAATCCTTGGGCCCCATATCGGTAAAAAGACCAATGGATGCAATTCCTGCGTTGTTGACCAGTACATCCAGACTGCCAAAGGATTTCTTAATCTCTTGAAAGAGCTTTTCTACAAGATCATATTGTCCCATATCTCCAACGAAAGCTAGGCAGGATACTTG
>JAAYSQ010000149.1 GCA_012523925.1 Clostridiales bacterium | reverse complement strand
TATACAGAGGAGGCTTTTATTCGTTCTAGCACAACGATACCAAGTTTAACTGGTAGGAAAGATTTGAAAGGCCCAATAAACCTTCCTGCAGATGCAAAGACCCTGAATCTCAATGTGGAAGGAGATAACTATACCCTTACTCTTAGTGAGAGTAATTATTCCTCTCTAGATGAGTTGATTACGGATTTAAATATGCAAATTAATGATCTAGCGGGTATTAAAGATAGGATCAAAGTGGGAAAACTTGATGATCAAATACGGTTTTTTGCAACGGATAATAGTGTCGATTATATATATTTTAAATCCGGTGATAAAGGTAGCGCATATGAAGAGTTATTTACTGAACAATACGAGAATACGAACTATTTTTCTCAAACCAGTTACGGAGAAGAGGAAACCATTCAAGGAAATACGAAACCAACGATCTTTACTCCGGCTAAGATTAATCTTGGTCATAAATTAAGTGGTACAAATATTGTAAATGATAATAATAATATTTTTAATATAAGGGTAAATGGAACGGGGAGAGCAATTAAGCTAACGAACGGAACCTACTCCCCTTCACAGCTAGTATCCGAGATTAATAAGCAATTTAAATTAAATAAAATTGAAGTTACTGCTTCATTGGAAAATGGTGCATTAACTTTTACGACCAATGTGAAAGGGGAAGGTACTAGCTTACATATTAGCAGATCTTACAGTGGATCAGCTATGAAATTGTTTGTTGGAACTACAAAAGGAAGATATACAGAAATCATAGGATTAGGTGAAGTAGCTTATGTTGATGGAGTATCGCAATCTTTCCCGTTGACAATCGATGAAAGTAACCATGATTTTCATTTTTCCTATATGGAAAATGGGGTAAAAGAGGACGTAGACATTAGCCTAGCACAGAAGGAATATGATACTTATTCGGATTTACAGCAAGAGCTACAAACAGCAATCGATAATAAACTGGGCAGTGGAAAATTGCTTGTAACCGTAAATAGTAATGGTGTCCGCATAGAAACCACAGGGAAAATTGGTGGCATTGTATTTAACGAATTTAGTGGTGGATTTTATAAAAATATAATGTGTAAGGACAAATCTATAATGGAAGATAGGGGTCCAACATATATTAAAGGGAAACATACCTTTAAGGAGGCCTTTGTCGTAGGTCGTAAAGATATCAGAAATAGTACCGTAGAAATTATTAGACATGCAAACGATAAATTTATAATGGATCTAACCTATCCTGATCCCGAGGATGATCTAATTTTAAAAGAGTTAGAGCTTAGTGTTACGATTGAAGCCGGCGAATATACGGGTGACGATTTGGCAATGTATCTTGAGGAAAAGCTAAATCAGCAACTATCCGATGCTGGTATCGATAATGTTCAAATAAAAGTAGCGATCGGTGGAATTAATTCCGGTGTGGCTGGTGCAGACGATGATAATGCAATTAATTTTTCCCTTGTTGAAGCTGAGGGGAAGGAGGCAGACCATGGTAGCTATACTCTGGACGGTGTTCGAGGAAGCTCTGCCTATACGATTTTTTATAAGACAATCGGAACGCCGGAACCATCTTACATCCAAGGATCCAAAGATATATCAGATGGCGTCGAAATTACAGAAGAAACAAATATCTTTCAATTTACCACGGACGGAAAGGATTATAAATATACTTTGAATCCTGGTATCTATACGGCTGATGAATTGGTAGAAACACTAAATCAAATGTTTGTTGGTGGAGATGATAATGGCCAGGTGGTGCCACTACAAGCTAAGCTTGAAAATGGCCGGCTAAAGATACAACATCAAGTGTTTGGACCCAGAAGCATTGACCATATCGATGGAACTGCCAAAGGCATTATCTTCTATGAAGAAGTTGGACGTGAAGATCTAGAGGATTTATATCTTCAAGTATCCGATCAAGCCGGAGATGCTTTCACATTAGATCGCATTATTTTGAATACATCGGTTATGAAAATAAATTCGATTACCGTATCCAAGAATAAGTATGCAGAAAAGGCTTTAGGACGTCTGGATTACGCTCTAAACTATCTTTCGAAGAAACGAGGATTATATGGTGCAAAGCAGAATGCATTGGGGCATATTATATCATCCAATTTAAATCGAGGTGAAAATACCCAAGCAGCGGAATCGCGTATACGAGATGCCGATATTGCCAAAGAAATGATGGAATATTCGAAAAACAATATTCTGGCACAAGCATCTCAAGCAATGCTCGCACAAGCAAATCATACGCCACAGAATATATTAAATTTATTACTTAACAAGTGATTTGTAAAATCAAAGAGGAAAAATGGATTGAAATTAATACTAGCATAAAAATCAGATCATCAAATACGATGGATTTTACCGTTTAAAAAAATTTCATATATTTCTTCAAATAATAAAGAAGATATTATAACAGGCGAGTTATTTCTACTGTTTAATATCTTCTTTTATTTTGAATAGCACTGATTAGAATAAATCATACCTTTTTATTATAAATCAAAATCTAGTATTCTAAGCAGTTATATTTTTCTTTTTCCATAGTTATTTCCTAGTTATTCCGCAACGAATTTATGAAGTCTTGAACTGTGATATTATCGTAATCCATGCTAGGTAGTAAGGTCTTCTTCTCAATAAACTTCTTTATAAGGGTGTTATTCTTTGTATCGCCGATTACGATGGCTCCAACGATAATATTATCCTTTATAAAGATGCGTTGATAGGAGCCCTCTTCCTTGGATTCTTCCCTTAGAATATGTGTCGCATTATTCTCGTCGATATCTCCGATAGAGAAAACAGATAAGTTAAAAGCATTCATATTGGTAACCGGGGTAACGCCAATATAGTTAGCTTCAATGCCGGATATATTTTTACCTGCAACTTTCCCTTGCTCCATTGCAATGCTCCAAAGGCCACCTACTCTTCCGTTGGTCTCTGCGACATCCCCAGCAGCATATATGTTTTCAATATTTGTCTGCATACGACTATCTACTACAAGGCCTCGATTAATCTCCAAGGATGTATTCTCAAAGAGCTTTACATTTGGCCTAACTCCAACCGAGTAGATAACCATATCGCATTCAATGAGTTTTCCATCCTTAGTTACTGCTCCATTTGCTTCTTTGCTTCCTGTAATTTTTGTTACCTCAGTGTTCAAAAGAATTTGTAGCCCGCTATCTAAAACAGCTTTCTTTAAGATTTCAGAAGCTTTAGCATCTAGTTGTCTAGGCATTAATCGGTCTTGGAATTCTGCTATAGTTACATTTTTACCTTGGGAACGCATAGCCCATGCAGCCTCCAGATTTTGAACACCGCCTCCGATGCATAGAATGGCATTTTTATCATTAACACTGCTTCTGATATGCTCGATATCCGTGAGCTTACGGATGCTATATATGTTTTCTTTCTCAATTCCTTCAATCTGCGGTATGTTATTACTTGCACCATTCGCCAGTAACAACTTATCATAACCCAGTAGTTCACCATTATCTAATGAGACTTCACATTTGTCGGTATCGATTGCAACGGCTTCCCTTCCTAAATAGAGATGAATATTATTTTGCTCATACCATTCTGGCTTTTGGAGCATTAATTTATTAATATCAAGTGTATCAAACATACCTTTGGTTAATCGAATGCGATAATATGGATAATTATTTTCATTCATAATTAGATAGATATTGGAAGTTTCATCGACTTCTCGAATTGATTTTATTGCATTTACTGCGGCTACGCCTCCGCCAATGATTACAATTGTATTATTCATGTATTTTCCCGCCTTACCAGATTTATTTTAAAGTCCATTATAATTATAGAACTATTATACGTTAAATTATTTGATTAAAATCATATTATTAAGAAAAATCAACTTATTTTACATGTATGTAAATTATTAAGATGCCAGGGCTAAAATGTCTTGTATTGTAGATATCATATATGAATTTACAGAAAATAACTTAAAAAGCTGATATGATTCACAAATATAATTTGTTTTTTGCATAAGTATCCTTCAATTAGAAAGACTAATATTGAAATTGATAAGAAGGAGAAAAGGCATGGATCCAATTTTAGAAGTTAAAAATTTAAGAGTATCCTTTCACACATATGCTGGAGAAGTACATGCAGTACGTGGAGTGAATTTTCACTTAAATAAAAACGAAACCCTTGCAATCGTTGGGGAATCGGGTTGTGGTAAAAGTGTAACTGCAATGTCTATTATGCGATTGGTTCAAATTCCTCCTGGGGAAATTCTTGAGGGCTCTGAAATTCTTTTTAAAGGAAAAAATCTTGTAACAGCATCGGAAAAGGAGCTAAGGCAAATCCGAGGTTCCGAAATTAGTTTAATATTTCAAAACTCAATGACCTCCTTAAATCCCACCATGAAGATTGGACACCAGATTGCAGAAAATCTAATTCTTCATAAGGATATTAATAAAAAAGAGGCGTTTGATGAAGCGATTAATATGCTTCGATTGGTTAACATACCAAACCCAGAGAAAAGAGCAAATCAATTCGCTCATGAATTTTCAGGTGGAATGGGACAAAGGGTAATGATAGCGATTGCTCTTTCTTGCAATCCTACGATTTTAATTGCTGATGAGCCTACAACGGCTTTGGATGTAACGATTCAGGCGGATATTATGGAATTAATCAAGGATCTTCAGAGGAAACTAGGAACGGCGGTTATCTTAATTACCCATGATCTAGGTGTTGTTGCTGGAACGGCGGACCGAATACAAGTAATGTATGCTGGGGTAATTCTAGAGCGAGGAACGGTGGAAGATATCTTTTATAATGCATGGCAACCATATACTTGGGCTTTGCTTCAATCGGTACCACGGTTGTAAACAGAACATAAACATGAGCTATATTCTATTAAAGGAACACCACCGGATCTTCTAAATCCACCAAAGGGATGCCCGTTTGCATCGAGATGCCCATATGTAATGGCAATCTGCAAGGATATATTTCCAGATGCCACTAAAATTAATGAAAACCACGAAGTTCATTGCTGGCTACAGCATCCTGATTCACCGAAAGTTGAAAGACCATTGCTTGGAGGATTTAACCATGGCTGATAAAAGTTTATTTGAGATAAAGAATCTAAAGAAATATTTTAATATAGGAGATATTGTTCTGCGAGCCGTAGATGATGTTACTTTCAATATTAAAAAAGGGGAAACCTTCGGGCTAGTTGGAGAATCTGGATCTGGTAAAACAACTGTGGGCAGAACCATCATGGGCTTATATAAACCCACTGGTGGGCAAGTCCTAATGAATGGTGCAGATATCCATAAATTGAAAGGAAAAGATCGCAAAGAGTTCAATAGAAAGGTGCAAATGATATTCCAGGATCCCTACGCTTCCTTAGATCCTAGAATGACGGTAGGGGATATCATTGGTGAAGGAATTGATATTCATAAACTTTATACAGGAAAGAAGCGGCTGGATCGGATCTATCATTTGTTGGAATTAGTAGGCTTAAATCATGAACATGCTTCAAGATTCCCTCACGAGTTTTCCGGAGGTCAAAGGCAAAGGATTGGAATTGCAAGAGCTCTTGCGATTGAACCAGAGTTTATCGTATGTGATGAGCCGATCTCAGCCCTGGATGTTTCAATACAAGCGCAGGTGGTAAATCTATTAATTAAGTTACAAAAAGAGTTGCAATTAACTTATCTATTCATTGCTCACGACCTATCCATGGTGAAGCATATCTCCGATCGTGTAGGTGTGATGTATCTGGGGCATATGGTTGAAATTGCGAGAAGCGAGGATCTATATCGTAATCCAGTTCATCCTTATACGAAGTCATTGCTTTCAGCCATCCCAATTCCTGATCCAAAGATTGAAAAAAGTAAAGAAAGGATTCGATTTGACGAGGATCGAACGGCCAATCTTTTTCATGGAAAGAAGGATAGGCGGGATGCTGTTGCTCCTAATTTAATTGAGGTGGAGAAGGATCATTTTGTTGCCATGGATTTTGATGATTAGTGAATAAATATCAGTAACATTTCTGTTGGATTGGTTACTGGATTGATCGGTGCAAACATTTGTCGTACCTCTTCTAATTGTTCCAGTAGTAATATATTTCTAGGGACATCTAAATATGATATGAGAGTTAAAAGTCATGTTTTATGGGTAAAAATCAAGGAAAGAGATACTAAGTTTTACAATAAATAAAATAGTTTAAAATTTGTGATATCATCACAGAAGCTATATTAATAGTATGTTATAGTGGAGTCATCAAAGAGAAAAAACTCTCTATGAACGATAAAATATTTAATAATTATAGAATATTAAAGGAGGAAATAATAATGGCTTCAATAAAAATAACGAAACATAATTTTGATGAGGAAGTACTAAATTCAAAAGAACCGGTATTATTAGATTTCTGGGCGTCCTGGTGTGGACCTTGCCGCATGGTATCTCCAACTTTGGAGGAGATTGCAAAAGAGATGAAAGGAACAGCCAAAGTAGGCAAAATTAATATCGATGAAGAGGCTGAATTAGCTTCTAAATTCCGTATTATGAGTATACCAACATTAATGGTGGTGAAAGATGGCAAAGTATCATCTACTACAGTTGGTGTAAAGCCAAAGAAAGAAATTTTAAAAATGTTGCAAGTATAAAATACTTACTTATTCTTTGAAATTTGATATAATTTGATGATTGTAGGAATAGAATCAAAGGGAATGGTGCAATATGCATTCGTTCCCTTTGTTTTTTTATATAAATAGAAACTTTATATTAAATCTATATTTTTACAGTTATTTGTATTATAATAGAGGAAACTTGCATTTATGAAAGTAAAATTTATTGCCATAGGCAAGTGTGATTAAGATGTAGGCGTACGAGCAGATGTATATGGATTTATCAATTTGATTGGAGGATAAGTATTGATTGAGAAGAAAGATCTTGATTATCTGCAAGATACCTTGAGCTTTTGGAAAAATTTAACGAGTTTGCAGAAGAATCTTTTGCAACAGAATGTAGTTAAGAAACATTTTAAAGTTGGAGAATTCATGCGTGGTGATTCGGAACAGTGCGCTGGTTTGTTCTTAATTCTAAGTGGGCAGGTAAGGGCGTACATTATTTCAGAAAATGGTAAGGAGATTACTTTATATCGATTATTCGATCGAGATGTGTGTATATTCACAGCTTCTTGTATCTTAAAAAGTATTACCTTTGATGTGTTTATCGATGTAGAAAAAGATACGCAAGCTTATCTAATTCCAACTCCTTTATTTCGTAAATTGTCTAATGAATCTGTATCAGTCCAGGCTTTTACCAACGAATTAATGGCCTCACGTTTTTCTGATGTAATGTGGATAATGGAGCAAGCACTCTTCACAAGTCTTGATAAGAGGCTGGCAAACTTCTTACTGGATTTGGAGAATATTGAGGGAAAGGATACCCTAAAAATTACGCATGAGAAAATAGCCAATGATCTAGGAACTGCAAGAGAAGTTATTAGCCGAATGCTGAAATATTTTCAGAATGAGGGAGCAATCTTAGTTAGCCGAGGATCAATAAAAATTTTAGATCAGGATAAACTAATCCAAATGGCAGGCTAATTTCAATAAATTCTTGATTAGATAAGGTGATTATTCATACAGATAGGAGAGTTACAGATAGGAGAGTAATAATGATAGACATTAGACAGCAATCAATTCGGGAAAAGTTAAATGATATGGCAGAAGAAAAATATCGTATTTTTACCCAATCCTTAAACCCAGGTAAAACGAATATTCTTGGAGTTCGTTTGCCTGCTTTAAGAAAATTGTCCAAAGAAATTGTAAAAGGAGATTGGAGGGCCTACCTAAGAGAGGCGAAGGAAGTTCCCATGGAGCAGCTTTCCATGGAAGAAGTGCTGTTGCAAGGAATGGTAATTGGTAATTGTAAAGCAGACCTTACTGAGGTACTAAAGTTAACAGCTGAGTTTATCCCTCTAATTGATTGTTGGTCCGTTTGTGATAGTTTCTGTAGTGGGCTAAAAATAGCCAATCGGTATAAGAAGGAGTTCTGGGATTTTTTACAGCCCTATCTCTTGTCGGAACAGGAATATGAGATACGCTTTGGCGTTGTTATGCTGCTAAATTATTACGTACTACCCGAATATGCATCACTTGCTTTTGCTCATTTTGATCGAATTCAGCATGAGGGATATTACGTAAAGATGGCAGTGGCTTGGGCGATTTCTATGTATTACGTTAAGCTTCCCGAGCAAACACTAGAATATTTAAAGAATAATTGCCTTGATAAATTCACATATAATAAGGCATTACAGAAGATTACGGAATCGTTGCGTGTTGATAAAGAAACAAAGGACATGATCCGTGGTATGAAACGCAAATAATTTATACAAAAGAAGGAGGTTTTTATGAAATTAACATTTCTTGGAGCAACCCATGAGGTAACCGGGAGCTGCTTTTATCTAGAAGCCTGTGGTAAACATATTCTTATAGACTGTGGAATGGAACAGGGAAAGGATTCATTTGAGAATCAGGAACTCCCAATTTCTGCAGCAGAGGTGGATGCAGTTCTATTGACCCATGCACATATGGATCACGCAGGGAAACTTCCTTTGCTATATAAACAAGGATTTCGAGGGAAGATTTATGCTACATATGCAACTTCTGCATTGTGTGATCTTATGCTTCGTGATAGTGCTCATATTCAGGTTTCGGAAGCAGAATGGAGAAATCGTAAAGGAAAAAGATCCGGTAAGAAACCCTTTGAACCAATCTATGATATGGAGGATACCTTAGCCACGATTCGTAGATTTGAATCCCATGATTACGAGGAAAAATTCAAGTTATATGATGGTATCGAGGTTCGTTTTATTGATGTAGGGCATCTTCTGGGGTCAGCCAGTATCGAAGTGTGGGTTACCGAGGATGGAGTATGTAAGAAAATAGTATTCTCAGGGGATATAGGCAATAAAAATCAACCATTAATAAATGATCCGAAATATATTGATGAAGCGGATTATGTAGTTATGGAATCTACCTATGGAAATCGGAATCATGGAGAAAGTCCGGATTACATAGGTGAGTTAAGTAGAATAATACAAAGCACTTTCGACAGGGGTGGCAATGTTGTGATACCATCCTTTGCCGTAGGTAGAACGCAGGTTTTGCTTTACTTTATTCGCAAGATTAAAGATAAGCATTTAGTAAAAGGGCATGGCAATTTTAAGGTATACGTGGATAGTCCCCTTGCAATTGAATCTACGCAGGTGTTCCATGAAAATATGGTTGGATATTTCGATGAGGAAGCAATGGCTTTAGTAAATAGGGGTATCAATCCGATATCATTTCCTGGATTAATTACAACCATAACCTCGGAAGAATCTAAAGCAATTAACTTTGATGATGATCCGAAAATTATCATATCTGCCTCTGGTATGTGTGACGCTGGCCGGATTCGCCATCATTTAAAGCATAATTTGTGGAGAAAAGATAGCACAATTCTATTCGTAGGGCATCAATCGCATGGGTCCTTGGGAAGAATGCTCCTAGATGGTAAATCAGAGGTTAAATTATTTGGCGAGATGATACAGGTAGAAGCAAACATAGAAAGGCTTGCTGGTGTCAGTGGCCATGCTGATAAGAATGGCTTAGTTCAGTGGTTACAAAGTATTAAAAAGAAACCGGATCGTGTGTTTGTGGTTCATGGGGATGATATAGTCTGCGAGGAATTTACAGAATATATCCGTAAGCAATTAGGATATAATGCGGTAGCTCCATATAGCGGTACCATTTATGATTTGAAAAATAATAAATGCCTAGTGGAAGGCGAACGAATTCCTGTAAAACGAAGAGGGGATAAACAGAAAGTAAGCTCTGTATTTGATCGACTAGTAAACGCAGGTAAGCGTCTGATGTCAGTAATTCAGCGCAACAAGGACGGCGCTAACAAGGATCTGGCAAAGTTTGCAGACCAGATAAATTCCTTGTGTGATAAATGGGACAAATAACATCAATTTTAGTACACATGAATAAAATATTTTAATAGGAATCAGTGAAATCATAAATGGTTTTGGTTTCATTCGATTCCTTTTATAATGTGAAAATAAAAAAATAAAAAATAAGATTCAAATATGTTTGACAAGGAGTATTGTTTCATCTACTATTGAATTTGTATGTAAATAGATATCATAATTCAACAAATTAATAATTCAAATAAAATTTAACATAATATAGACATCAGTATATGACATCATTTTGTGTTTTTCATGGAGGAAGCATACTTGGAAATAAAGAAAAAATCCATTTTAAGTCCAATAAAACGAATTATTTTAATTCTAATCTTTGCTATATTTACAGCTTTATTCATATTTATCTATCTGCAAAATCAATCCAGTAAAAACGAATATGAGGATAAACAGATTATCAATATCTTTGGCAAACAAAGAATGTATACACAATTAATGAGTAAAGAGGCCAACATTCTATATATGTACTTGCAATCTTCTGCAGAAAATGATAGGCAGCAAGACACAAGCGATAGCGCAAACAAAATCATAGAGGTTAAAGAATCTATCATGGATGCCAAGGAAGATTTCGCTTCTACACTTGCGTCCATAGATGAGGGATATCTATACCTTGATTCCTATAAAATATATATCGAAAAATCAGTTACAAATGCTCATGTTTATTTACAAGATATCAATTCTATCTGGTATAACTTTGATGATGCTCTCAATACCATACTTCTTGCAGATGGCATTGACGCAGAAGTAGAAGAAGCTATTACATTTATTAATCAGAATAATACAAAGCTCTTAACTATAAGTGATAAAATATTAAATGTGATCTTAGCGGATTCCAATGCATCGACTAATAGAATTGAAGTTCAAGTATACCTATTAGTTGGCGCAGTTATCATGATTATATTAATTGGATTATTCAATTTAATCTATTATATCGTTTTACCTTTTAACCGTATCTATCAAGGAATCTCGGGGATGGGGCTAACTAGTTTTACCCCTAAACTAAAATTTCCTACAAAGAAGAAAGTAGCGCCGATTATTGAAGAACTTAATGATATATTTGTAAAGTTTAATGATCTTAAATCTCTTATTGAGAATATGAATAACAACGGCTCTTTTATGGAGACATTGAATTTTATTAACGAAACATTCTCCAGTTTAATTCCTTATAACTATATCGGTATTTCTTTATTTGACGAGGATAAAAATTTAATTAAGGCATCCTATGGGGTTTCCGATGGTACTATAGTGGGGCTTCCAGAGAATATAGTTGGATTATCTTGGCCGGTTGAAGATACCAGTTTAGGTCGTTTGATTCGATCAGGGAAAGCTAGAATAATCAATGATTTGGAGCGATATACAGCGAACCGCCCAATAAAACCATATAATAGTATGATATTGGATGCAGGAGTTCGTGCTTCCATAACGCTACCATTAAATTTAGCTGGTGAGCCTATTGGAGTTATATTCTTCTCTAGTGCCCAGAAAAATGTGTACAAGGAAGAG
>JAAYSQ010000148.1 GCA_012523925.1 Clostridiales bacterium | reverse complement strand
TGATACTATTATACTTATTATTCTTAAAAACTTTTTTACCCAATTTAGTTCCAGTCGGTCTTTTTGACCACCTGCAAACCCTTATTTTACGGGCTTTTCTCCTTTTATTTAACTACTCCCACTCTATTGTTGCTGGTGGCTTGCCTGTTATATCGTAGCATACACGGTTGACATGTTTTACTTCATTAACAATTCTACTAGAAATCTTTCCTAGTAAGTCCCAGGGAAGTTCAGCGAATTCAGCAGTCATAAAGTCAGTCGTAGTTACAGCTCTTAAAGCTACCGTATAGTCATAGGTTCTTTCATCGTCCGTTACACCTACACTACGAAGATTAGTGAGAACGGCAAAATATTGTCCGATTTCTCTATCTAAGCCAGCTTTCGCAATTTCGTCACGGTAGACATAGTCTGCATCCTGGAGGATTGCAACCTTTTCTGGAGTGATATCGCCAATAATTCGGATAGCAAGGCCAGGACCTGGGAAAGGTTGACGGAAAACTAATTTTTCTGGAATTCCAAGTTCCAAACCAGATTTTCTAACTTCATCCTTAAATAAATCGCGGAGTGGTTCAATGATTTCTTTAAAATCTACATAATCAGGAAGACCACCGACGTTATGGTGACTTTTGATTACGGCTGAATTACCGACGCCGCTTTCAATAACATCAGGATAGATTGTACCCTGTACAAGATAATCTACGGTACCAATCTTTTTGGCCTCTTCCTCGAATACACGAATGAATTCCTCTCCGATAATTTTTCTCTTCTGCTCTGGCTCTGTCACACCTGCAAGTTTATCATAGAAACGCTGTTGAGCATTGACACGGATAAAGTTTACATCAAACTGTGTTGTAAATATCTCCTCAACTTCATCCCCTTCATTTTTACGAAGTAAACCATGATCAACAAAGATACAAGTAAGCTGTTTACCCACAGCTTTACTTACCATAACAGCTGCTACGGAAGAGTCAACGCCACCTGAAAGAGCGCATAGCACTTTTTTATCACCAATTTTATTTCTTAAGCTTTCAATCATATGCTCGTTAAAAGATGCCATTTTCCAATCGCCCGAACATTGGCAGATCTCATATAAGAAGTTATGCAAGATCTTAGTGCCTTCCTCTGTATGAACAATTTCTGGATGGAAGAGCAATCCATAGAAATCACGAGTTTTGTCCTCGATAGCTGCGACTGGGCATGAATCGGAACTTGCGATAATTGTAAATCCAGATGCTGGAGTCTCAATATAGTCTGTATTACTCATCCAACAGATCGTATTTTCCGATACATTATGGAATAACTTAGATGCATTATTTACACGAAGTTCAGTCTTTCCATGTTCCTTTACCGGAGCTTTGCTAACTTTTCCACCAAGGGAATGGGTCATCCATTGGCAACCATAGCCGATACCTAGAATTGGAATACCTAAAGAAAAAATACCACTATCACATTTGGGAGCATCCGGATCATGAACACTATCCTGCCCTCCGGTGAATATAATTCCTTTTGGAGCCAATCCTTTTATTCGATCAAGGTCAGTATAATAGGGTAATACTTCACAATATACGTTTTGCTCTCTTATCTTTCGAGCAATTAGTTGATTATTCTGCCCTCCGAAATCTAATACAATTATCATTTCTTTTTCCACTTCTTAACCTCCTAAAAATCCGATAAATCGGTAAAGTGTATATGTTCTTAAAATGTAGGTTAATAATACACCAATTTTTATAAATATGCTAGCATAAAACCAGTTTTTGCATTCTTTCTCTACAATATACAACGGAATTTGTATTATACAATATAAAAATAGGAAAATGTACTTATTTTACAAAAATATCTAAAATTCTATTTACATCAATACAATATCATGATAATATAATAACATAAAATAACAATATATGGTGGTTTGGAACGAAGAATATTAAAAAGGAGAGAGGTGATAGTATGGATAGAATAATTGCACGAGAGATTTTTCGATGCGCTCCTGAAATTGACTTCGTTTCTGGATATAAATATTTTCTAGGCAATATGACTAATTACAAGCGTGCACTTCTTGCCACTCTTAAAAGTATTAAATCAAAATTACCTTTATTACAATCCATGCTGATTACCAAAGAATATGAGGGGTTACGCACCATACTCATTACCTTAAGAAAGATGCTTGATACGATAGGAGCACATGAGGTATCTGAATTATCCTATCAATTAGAGGTGACTTTGCTTAATGATAACGAAGACGTATTGCAAATCAAATTAGAGGAATATGTTGGAGAACTTAGTGGATTTTCCATTCAACTAGAGTTACTTGTAAAGCTTTTAAACACAACTGGACCAATTCAAGAGCAAGAAGAGATAAAATCTTTTCGTAACTATGATTTTTCAAAAACAAAAGAGAGTATTCGACGTTCAAATGATTTACTGGAACGAAGGATAATATAAAATATTTATTACTCCCCAACGGGCCATGCCTTTTTGACTGATGAAGGCGTGGCCCAATTCATTATAAGATAGTGGATTCAAAGTATGTATTGCTTTTGACAATATAACGCTCCCAATGTATACTAACAAAAGGATTGTGATAATAGTTTTAGAGCGTGGAGGCGTATTATGAGTGATAAATATAAGGAAGCTGGCAAGAAAGTAAAATTGATTGTCAGCGATATTGATGGAACTTTACTAACTTCAGATAGAAAATTAACCAAGGAAAATATAGAGGCAATAAGAAAAGCGAAAGAGCAGAATATTAAGTTTACTCTAAGCACAGGTAGAGTTGCATCTATGATTGATTACTATATTAAGACACTTGAAATAGATACACCCGTTATTACTTTAAACGGTGCAGTTGTATGGGACCCTGTAAAGAAGCAAACGGTTTCTGACATTCCTATGGATTTGGATGAATTAAATGGATTACTAGAATTTTGTAAATACCACGAAATGGACTATGCAGCAATGACTATGGGTACCAATTATTTTTCTAAAAATAGTGTTCGTATTAACCGTTATCAGAGATATAATGAATTTGCAAAGTCGCAAGGAATGTCTATTATGGAAGTAGATACCTTTGATGATGAACATCGTTGTATTGAAGGTGTCAAGGTGTACAAGATTTTAGTAACGGAAAAGGATCCAAAGCGAATTAAGATATTGGAAGATTATTTACCTACACTTAAGAAAACTGGATTTACAGCATCCGAGCCAGGTTTGCTTGATATTGCAGAAAAAACAGTTAATAAAGGCATGGGTGTAAAAAAATTGGCTGAGGCTTTCAATCTAAGACCGGATGAGGTCTGTACCCTTGGTGATTATGATAATGATATTGCAATGTTACAATATGCTGGCTTTTCTGTTGCAATGGGGAATGCTCTTGATAATGTTAAAAAACATGCATTCTATGTAACAGCCACCAATGACGAAAGTGGTTTGGCGGAGGTAGTGGAGAAATATATATTAAGATAATTTTTTAATTTAAAATTAAAAAATGAAATGGGATAATAATCACAGAATAATATCTAACTAACTATAAGTGGAATACAATATAATAATAAAGTTATCCAAAGAAAATAGGTAATTACTAATTTAAGACTAGGGAAGTGGTGAAACTAACTACCCTAGTCTTATTGATAGGATTTATTTTAGATATAATCTATTTTAAATAAACAAATATAAGAAACAGACTATACACGATATTGACTTAATATATCCTTGACCTCTTGTGTGGTATAAACGGAAGCAGCTTTGTTGGCATATTCTTTAGCTTTTTGATAGGAAGAATTACGAATGATATTTTTGATATTCGCAGTTGCTCCAATTGACATGCTAAATTCATCGAGACCGAGTCCCAGGAGAAGGATGGCAGCGTTTTCATCTCCAGCAAATTCACCGCACATACCTACTTCAATACCCTGCGCATGGCCGGCATCAATGATCCGTTTGATGCTTTGTACTACGGCAGGATGAAAAGCATCGTAGAGTTTTGCAATCTTTTTATTACCTCTATCAACTGCCAAGACATACTGAGTTAAATCATTGGTACCAATACTGAAGAAATCAACATGTTTGGCGAAGTTCTCAATACAGAGTAAAGCAGCTGGTGTCTCTACCATAATTCCTACTTTGATATTTGGATCATAAGCAATTCCTTCTTTGGATAACTCATTTTTACATTCGGTAAGGATTGCATTTGCCTTACTTAATTCCTCCATAGAAATAATCATAGGATACATAATCTTTACTGTACCAAAGGCACTAGCTCGCAAGATAGCTCGAAGCTGTGATTTGAATACATCTTCAAGATCCAAAGAAATACGGATTGCACGCCATCCAAGGAAAGGATTTTCCTCATGTTCAAATGTATAATATGGAAGGGACTTATCACCACCAATGTCCAGAGTACGGATGATTAGTTCTTTTGGGCAAAGTGTCGCCGCTTGCTTATAAACTTCAAATTGTTCCTCTTCGGTTGGAAAGTGAGTATTTTCCATGTAGAGAAATTCACTTCGAAAGAGCCCAATACCTTCAATACCACGTTCTGCTGCTTTTCTCACATCCTCAAGATTACCAACATTGGCATAGACTTTTACCGTTCTACCATCCAGTGTGGTTGCAGGGAGAGAGCTTAATTCTTCTAATTCCTTTTTTCGCATCTGGTATTCTTCTTTAAGAACTGCGTACTTGTGGATGGTTTCTTCATCTGGATTAATGATAATCTTGCCACCGGATGCATCTAGTATAAGATAATCACCATGTTTTACTTTCTCCATTAACTCCTTTACACCAACCAAAGCTGGTAGTTCCATATTCCTTGCGATAATGGACACATGGCTAGTTACACCACCGAGTTCTGTTACAAAACCTAATATGTAATCTAAATTCATACTGGAGGTATCAGAAGGGGTTAAGTCCTCGGCTACTAGGATTACCTTATCATTTATTCCTTCAAACCCGTCCTGGATGATTCCTTTCAGGGAACGCATCAGACGAACACCAACATCTTTGATGTCTGCGCCACGTTCTCTCATATATTCATCTTCCATACTATCAAATATGGCAGCAAATTCTTCAATGGTATTCTCTAAGGCTAATTGTACATTTTGATATTCACTTTTAATTTTACTAGAAACTCCATCATATAGTGCAGGATCTTTTACTATTTCAAGATGGGCAGCAAATATATCACTTGTCTTTGCCAGTTCCTCTAACTGCGTAGATGCATCAAGAACTGCATTCTGATATTTTGCAACTTCTGCATCAGCATCCTCCGGTTTAATCCGGTAGGTATCCGCCTTTAAATTATGTCTTTGTACGACAAAAGCTTTCCCCATAGCTAAACCTTTGGAAGCGGTTTTCTCAACTAATATAGTTTTCATATACACACCCTCATTTTCTAAAATTTTATATAACCTTTTTTCCCCCCAAGAATATACAATGATGATTACTTTTATTATACCTATATTGAGAATAGATGGCAATAAAAAATAGAATTATGGTATATTAATGCCTTGAGTGGTGCATATAATAACAAAAATGAGGGTGCCTTAGAAGTTAGACTTCCAGGGCACCCTTATAATTTATAAATAATTCCTTTGTCGTTTAATTTATTCAAACTTATTCTATTAATCAAGTTGGGTATCTATAACTGTGCTCGATGCCCCTTATCACCACGTTTCCTTGTACGAACTTTCTTAGCATTTAGTACTTTATCTTCGTATTGGAAAGTTTCTGTGCTCGGGTCCACGGCAGTGGCAAAGCATAGGGTATCATCCTTTTCTAATTTTATAGCCCTTACACCACGACCGGTTTTTTTCATTTCCGGTACCATAGATAAAGGGAAGCCAAGGGATAACCCTTTTTCTGTGAGAAGGATAACCTTTAAGATACCTTCCAAGACTTCACTCGCTGTTAATAAAGTAATACCAATTACTTCATCACCATCCTCCAGTTTTGTAGCCTTTACCTGGGAGCGATTTGTTTCAAACTCTGCACCAGATACTTGTTTGATAAACCCATTCTTTGTAACAAAAAGCAACTGTGATTCAAATAATTCTTCAAAGGGAACATAGAGTACAATCTCTTCCTTTTCTAATTTGCATAGGTTATGGATTAGAGTGCCTTTGTCTTTTAGCTTACCTTTTGGTATATTCTCTGCCTTGATCTGATACATGTTACCTCCATCAGAAAATGCACAGAGCTTGTCTATGTTTTTCATCTGTATTATATGAGTGAATTCATTCAAGCTCTCCTCGGAAGCTCTCGAATAGCTAGCCGTATCAATGGATTTGGTATATCCAAAGCGATCGATTAGTACATAGATATCCTCGACTTTAACTTCCTCTACATAATCAGTTGTGGTAGCGTTGGTCAATTTTGTTAGTCTTGGATGATTGAATTTCTTCTTGTATTCTCTTAATTGTGCTTTAATTACCTTAAATAATTCTTTAGAATTACCTAGTATTTTATTATAATCAACAATAGCGTCAGAAAGAGAATCTTTCTCTTCGTGCAGCTTCTGGATTTCCAATCCGATTAATCTACTAAGCTGCATTGTTAGGATGGCCTCTGCTTGTCTCTCAGTGAAATTAAGTTTTGCAGCATCTTTTTCGGATTGCTTGGATTTAAAGCGAATTCCCTCTATATTACCGTTGATTAAGCAATCTTTTGCCTGCTTGACAGATTTACTGCCTCGTAGAATTTCTATGATAAGATCAATAACATCCGTTGCCCTTATTAATCCGTCCACGATTTCCTGACGTTTCATTGCCTTATCCAGGAGATATTCATATTCCTTGGTATAAAGCTCTACTTGGAAATCCACAAACTCGCTAATCAATGATTTTAAATTAAAAATTACCGGCTGCTGATCTTTTACGGCTAAAAGATTAACGCTATAGGTATCCTCCATTGAGGTTTTCTTATAGAGACCATTCAGTAGGTTGTCAATGTCACGATCTTTTTTTACTTCTATAACGACACGAATTCCTTCTTTCGAAGATTCGTCTCTAACATCATGAATTTCATCGAAAACCTTATCTTTCATTAGGTTTACAAGACCTTCTACTAATTTAATCTTATTACCTGCAACGGTGTAAGGTATTTCTGTAATCACTATATTTTTACGGCCGTAATCCCCATTTTCTATCTCATAGTTTGCACGGATACGAATCCTACCTTCACCAGTTTCATATATTAACGCAAGATCGTCCTGATTTACAATGGTGCCACCGGTAGGAAAGTCCGGAGCAGGAATATAGGACATTAGTTTTTGAACGGTGATATTTGGATTATCAATGTAAGCAATAACACCGTCTATCACTTCACCAGGATTATGTGGTGGAATATTTGTAGCCATACCAACAGCGATACCAGTGGTACCGTTAATTAGTAGGTTAGGTATCTTTGCTGGTAATACTGCGGGTTCTTTTTCGCTATTATCAAAGTTGGGATTGAATTTTACTAATCCCTTATCTAAGTTGTCTAATAATGCAAGTGCACCTTCGGAAAGTCTGGCTTCCGTATAACGCATAGCTGCAGCACTATCACCATCGATAGAACCGAAGTTACCATGACCATCAACAAGGGGGACTCTGAGGGCAAAATCCTCGGCCATATGTACCAAGGCATCGTAAATGGAACTATCACCATGAGGGTGATACTTACCCATGGTGTCACCGACAATACGGGCACTCTTTCTATGTGGTTTTGTGGGATCTAAACCTAATTCCATCATGGAATAGAGGATTCTACGTTGTACCGGCTTTAAACCATCCCTAACATCGGGTAATGCTCTGGCAATGATAACACTCATAGCATAATCACGATAGCTGTTTCTCATTTCCTCCGAAAAATCCAATTGTATTATTTGGTCGGTATTATTCTTCATGTATCTTAAACCTCCATTGTTATCCATCAATTATTACATTTCAATGATTCATGCTATATCGCAATACTTCTTAATAATTGATTATTCATCAAAAGATTAGCTTGCCAAAAGCCCTGTATAACTAAATTGATCTAGTCTTTATAATCTATTGGCTTTTGTGGTGCTATTTATTAAGAATTTAAACATCAAGTTTTGCGTATTTTGCCTCTTCCATGATAAAAGCACGTCTTGGCGGAACATTACTACTCATTAAGGTTGTTGTAATCTCATCCGCTTCCACGGAATCATTAATCTGTATCTGTGCCAATATTCTTGACTCAGGGTCTAGGGTGGTTTCCCAAAGTTGGTGGGCATCCATCTCACCAAGACCTTTATAACGTTGAAGTGCAATTATTTTATGACCAGAAGTTCTACGGAATTTTTCTAGTTCAAAATCGTTGTATAAGTATTGGAACTTCTTAGACTTCTTGCCTTTGCCAGATGCTTCGTACTCAACTCGATATAAAGGAGGCATGCCTCGATATATCTTTCCTTCTGCGATTAATTCAGGCATAAATCTGTAAAAGAAAGTTAATAGAAGGGTACTAATATGTGCACCGTCAACGTCCGCATCTGTTAAAATGATGATTTTATCATAACGAAGTTTCGATATATCAAATTCATCACCAATACCACAACCAAATGTTGCAATCATCGTTTTGATTTCATTGTTTAAGAGGATTTTATCCAAGGAGGCCTTCTCTACATTTAGGATTTTTCCACGAAGGGGAAGAACCGCTTGCGTTTTACGGTTTCTTGCTGTCTTGACGGTACCGCCGGCGGAATCACCCTCAACGATATAAAGCTCACATTCCTCCGGCTTTCTAGAGGAGCAGGAGGCTAACTTACTTTTCGTGTCTACATCATTTAACTGCTTTAGGACGGCATTTCTTGCTTTATCGCTTGCTTTCCTTGCGTTAAAAGATTTCATGGCATTATTCAGGATAAGCTGAAGTACCTCAACATTCTTATCGAACCAGCGCTGGGATTCCGTAGAGAAAATATCTTCTACAGCAGTTTTGGCGTCGGTGTTACCGAGTTTTGTTTTAGTTTGTCCTTCAAATTGGGGATCTGGATGTTTGATAGAAACAACTGCAACTAGTCCATTACGGATATCCTTTCCATCGAAATTCTCATCCTTCTCCTTTAGGACATTTAATTCACGCGCATATTGGTTCATAATACGGGTCAGCGCTGTCTTAAAACCAGTTACTAAGGTTCCACCATCAACCACATTGATGCGATTACAATAGGAGTTGATTTGTTCTGAGTAATTATCGGTATATTGGAATGCTATTTCCACCTCGATATCTCCGCTTTTCCCTTCTAGATAGATCGGTTCCTCATGAAGATGCTTCATATCTCGTGTTAGATAGGAAACGAAACTTTTAATACCGTATTCTTCCATGAAGCTTTTAGTAATTCCATTAATTTCATCTTTATAATTAATTAAAAGACCTTTATTAAGAAAGGCAAATTCTTTAAGCTTTTTCTGTATTGTTTCAGTTTTGAATTCCACTGTTTCAAATATACTGTCGTCCGGATAGAAAGTTACCTTTGTTCCAGTATCGGATTTGTTACATTTACCTACGACAGGCAGCATACCATTTTCCAATTCAATAACTGGATGACCACCATCTATATATTCATCACGATATATTTTTCCGTCTCTTTTGATTTCAATCATCATCCGCTTTGAGAGTGCGTTTACTACGGATGCTCCTACACCATGAAGACCACCCGATACTTTATAGACTGAATTACCGAATTTACCTCCTGCATGAAGTATGGTATAAACAACACGCACAGAAGGAATTTTCTTGGTAGGATGAGGATCAACTGGTATACCTCGACCATTATCTTGTATTTCAATTCCGCCGTCCTTTTTTAAAGTAACATTAATCTCCGTACAGAAACCTGCCAAATGTTCATCAATTCCATTGTCTAGGATTTCCCAAATCAGGTGATGCAAGCCCCTTGGTCCAGTGCTACCGATATACATACCGGGACGTTTTCTTACTGCTTCTAATCCCTCAAGGACAACAATTTGACTTCCACTATATTGTTCCATGGTATAACCCCTTTTTCTTGTATTTGTATTGATTATATACTCAAATATAATCAAGAAATTATTGGTATCAAAAGTCATTTTATCCAATATCAAGCTTTTAAGTCACTGGTTCTTTATATCTATAAAAGCTATAAAACCATGACTTTTGATACTTACATAGTATCTGCATTTAAATAAAATTATCTTAAATAGTATACCATGATTTGTAGAAGATATCTAGTAAAATTGCACTCATATGTTCGATTATGGACATGTCTAATCAATATAGTATAGAAGATAATTTATAAAATTATCATGGAAAAGTATAGTCTACAAGAAAAAACATATGTAAAAGTCTGATTATATTGACATTTTGAAAATATATTTGATTTTATAGCAAAATAATGTATAATAGGAGCAATTATTCTTAAACAATGAATTTGTAACAATAGCAAACCACCCACCATTAATTGGTGGGTTTTTAATAGAGGTATCAGGGGGATACTTGTGCCCCACTAGGGGTGTGGAAAGGAACGGGAGAGATTATGGGTTCATTTCGATATGAAACGCATTTACATACAAAGGAAGCAAGTGCCTGTGCTATGGTAAGT
The DNA here is from genome assembly GCA_012523925.1 of Clostridiales bacterium. Classification (GTDB taxonomy): domain Bacteria; phylum Bacillota; class Clostridia; order Lachnospirales; family Lachnospiraceae; genus Mobilitalea. The sequence continues at coordinate 2,159 of JAAYSQ010000148.1, read as the reverse complement.
GGTTATGAGCAGGCGAGAAGATACAAGGAAGCGGGTTATACAGGTATCGTGGTAACGGATCATTTCTTCAACGGGAATACTTGTATTCCATCGGATTTATCTTGGGAAAGGCGAGTGGATCAGTTTCGCCTTGGATTCGAGAATGCTAGAGAGGAAGGAGAACGTATTGGACTTTCAGTGTTCTTTGGTTGGGAAGCGAAATACGGCTCTCAAGAATTCCTAATCTATGGTCTTGATATACCTTGGCTAAAGAAACATCCGGAGATTATGTCTTGGACGGTTGAGGAACAATACAGACGAGTTCGTGAGGCAGGGGGATTGGTTGTGCATGCTCATCCTTTTCGAGAGAGAGACTACATCAAAGAGATACGGTTGTTTCCAGACGCTGTAGATGCAGTTGAAGTGATTAATATTGGAAATGATAAAAAAGAATTTGATGAAAAAGCGAAAGAATATGCTGAACAACATAAATTGTTAATGACAGCGGGGACGGATTCTCATGGTTACGAAAAAAGACGAAGTGGAGTTTCGTTTGATCATAAATTGACGGATATTGATGACTTTATAAGGAGTATTAAATCGGGTAAATATAAACTTATTCAAGACTAAGCAGCAGATAAATAGCTGCAAGCTATTAGGAAAGGTGTGGATGTTTATGAAAAAAACGTTTGTGACAAAGGAACAAATCGAAGAGATCACGAAGCATTACCCAACCCCCTTTCACATCTATGATGAAAAGGGTATCCGTGAGAATGCTAGAAAATTAAAACAGGCATTTTCTTGGAATAAAGGATTTAAAGAGTATTTTGCAGTGAAAGCCACACCAAATCCATTTATCCTTAATATGTTGAGGGAGGAAGGTTGTGGCGTGGATTGCTCCTCCTACACAGAACTTATGCTATCTGAAGCATTGGATTTTAGCGGTCATGAGATTATGTTTTCCTCAAACGCAACTCCAGCAGAGGATTTTAAAAAAGCAAGAGAGTTGAATGCAATTATCAATCTGGATGATTTCACTCATATTGACTTTTTAGAAAAGGTAGCTGGAATACCGGAGGTTATATCTTGTCGCTATAATCCTGGCGGTGTATTTAAGGCGACCAATGGTATTATGGATAATCCGGGAGATGCAAAATACGGTTTCACAAAACAACAATTAATTGACGGCTTTCTGCTACTTAAAGAAAAAGGTGCTAAGAAATTTGGAATACATTCCTTCCTCGCTAGCAATACCATTTCCAATGAATATTATCCTACTTTGGCTGGTATCTTATTTGAATTGGCCGTAGAACTGCGAGAGAAGACCGGAGTTGATATTCAATTCATAAATCTTTCCGGTGGAATCGGAATTCCCTACAGGCCAGAAGAAAAAGCCAATGATATCCTAGCCATTGGTGAAGGTGTTCGAAAAGTCTATGAAAAAATACTCGTACCTGCAGGTATGGGTGATGTTGCGATTTATACTGAACTTGGCCGTTTTATGCTGGGGCCTTATGGGCATCTTATTGCAAAGGCTGTTCATGAGAAGCATATTTATAAGGAGTATATTGGCTTGGATGCCAGTGCAGTAGATTTAATGCGGCCGGCAATGTATGGTGCTTATCATCATATCACTGTATTGGGCAAAGAAAATGATGCTCATGATCATGTGTATGATATAACCGGTTCTCTTTGCGAAAACAATGATAAATTTGCAATTGACCGTGAGCTACCTAAAATTGAAATCGGTGATTATCTAGTAATACATGATACTGGAGCACATGGATATGCAATGGGATACAATTATAATGGAAAATTAAAATCAGCAGAACTATTGCTAAAAGAAAATGGTTCAGTACAATTAATTCGAAGAGCAGAAACTCCGAAGGATTATTTTGCAACATTTGATTTTAGCGATATTTTAAAAAATATGAAATACTAGGAATTTCATCTCAAATAATTATATTATTGAGGTGAATATTTTCTATCTATTGATGATAAGATATAATGTATCTTTTGAGCCGGAAAATGCAAATTCTTAAGAAAGTGATTGCTTGAGTTTTCGTAAATTGCACTTTGAAAACAAATAAATCTAACTAAAGTGCCAATCTGCCGTATTTCGAAGTGTAAGAGTGGCAGTATCTGGATTATAGGCACCTTAATAAGCCCCGCCTGAACCG
>JAAYSQ010000025.1 GCA_012523925.1 Clostridiales bacterium | reverse complement strand
TTATTTATTATTGAGAGATACGTTGATGATTGTGTAGCAGATATTGATCAAATGTAGAGATATTTGACATCTTAATATTTTTTTCGTTTCTTGGATGTTCAATAGAGTAGATGATTAAGTGTGACAGGAGATATTAATTCATGTCAATGCATATAATAAAAGCTATTAAGAGATGTTATTATGATCATTATTATCATATAATTAAGCATAGGATAAATTAACTAAAGTCGTGGATTAGCATGAAAGGTAGAAGGCAGTGGAGGCACTTGTTTGATGAGGAACAGAGAATTGAAATGGAGTAAGATTCAAGCCAGCAAATCTTTCTGCAACGTCATCATTATTTTTTTGGCAATATTAGTTGCTCTAATAGCTTCTTGGATGGTTGCTAGAGGCTCAATGACTATGTTAATCTTTATCAGTGGATTGATTTTATTTGCGTTGATTCTATGTGCACAAAAATGGTCGGCAAAAATCTCTACCTTACAAAAGATTCTTCTTTATCTTGTTATTACAGCGGGGTTTATTGGGGATGGGTTGGGATTTTTGATTATCCCTGTTGGATCGATACACATTTTCCCTATTCGAATACTTATGATTATTATGTGGTTCATTTTTGTAATACAAATTCTTGTAAATCACGGCAAACTTAATATTTCGCATATAAAAGTCAACCGTTACTTGCAGTTCTTTGGGATTTGGGTTATATATGCTATTTTATCAGTCGCCTGGGCAGCTTCAAAGAGTGATGCTATTAGCAATATCATCGCTCTTTTTAGGTATGTCTCTATCATCTTTTTTGCGATCTATTACTTTAGAAATACCAAAGATCTTAAGCTGTTCTATTCTCTTTGGCTAGCAATGCTTTGTGGGCTTATTATCGTTGGAATTTGGGAACACTTTACTGGACACCACCTCCCTGGATATGGAATATATGAAGAGATGCGTGCAAGTTTTATGTTCTATCCAACAGGTGTTTTTTATAACCCTAACGATTATTCTACCTTCTTGGCACTTAGCTTTCCCTTTGCTACCACTGCTTTCAGGTACATAAAGAATGTTCTTATTCGCCTGATTGGATTGAGTTCAGCAATCTTAGCCCTTTATTTGATCATTGTAACTGAATCACGTGCTAATATTATTGCTGTGTTATTGGAATTTACCTTTCTTGTATTGTTGCTAACAAATTTAAGACAGAAGTTTAAAGTGATGTTACTTGTGCCTATTTCTTTGATCATGCTCTGTTTTTTTATGCCTGAAACAGGTCAGAATATTTATTCACAACTTATGGCTCAACTAGGATCATTTAGAACCGAGGCAGTAATTGATACAAGTTCAGTGGCTATCCGTGTAAATCTTGTTCGAAACGGTATTATGTTCCTTTATTTAACAATGGGTTTTGGGGTTGGTGCAGGTAATGCAAATCATTGGATGGCTAACTTTGCTGCATATAAAACCTATGAAGTTCTTTGTCTTCATAATTGGTGGTTGGAAGTCTTGGTAAATTACGGCATCATTATTTTTGTCGGATATGTTGTTGTGTATATTTGCATTGTCCGCAATCTTTGGTATGTTTGGCATAAAACCCAAGATCGCATGGATCGCATGATTGCAGAACCTCTTTTATTGGCACTTATTGGTTTCATTTTTGCAAGCATGAGCCCTGCATCAGTCATAGGCTTTAGTCCACAATGGTTTTTATTTGCATTTGCCCTGGTTTTTATAAATTGTTGGTTGAAGAATTCACACATGATGTAAATGATATGAAAGCACGTATGAATATATGCGTGTATTTTTTCTATTTTTAA
>JAAYSQ010000024.1 GCA_012523925.1 Clostridiales bacterium | reverse complement strand
GGTGTAACCTCTCCAGGATAGAAGCTTTGTATGAGGTGATGAGCTAAAACATTACCTCTAGTTTTATTTACATCTCTAGTATTTATGAATTGAAGATGTGCCGTTTCTGGTGTACATCCAAATGATGATACAAGGATTTTCTCATCAGTTTTTTTATCGTTTATAATGTAGTCGATGGCAAGATTAAGAGTTTTCTTTATAGGATGAATTTTAGTTATTGCCATATCTAATCCGTCCTTTTTATAAATTTCTTGGTAAGGATATTCTGTATTTTGAGAATATCTCTAGAGATTTCTGTGTTGGCTCTCTTGATATCTTCAATATCATCTCGATAAATAATTCCTGTGGAATTTACTTTTTTGGCAATCTGGTTTATGTTGTTTGCATTGATTCCAAGTAGGTGCTGCATACCTCTAAAAATACTCATATCGATTACAAAGATATCTTTTTCAAGCACACACTTTCTGATGAAATGAGACATAGACTTTGATTTACTCATTGCCATTTTCTTCTTGAAAAGCTCCAGCTCTTCTTCTGTAAGCTGAACTTCGATCCGTTTATTTCTGTATCTATCAGCCATAAAAATTCCTCCTTTCGCTGAAAGTTCCAATAGGGTATAAGGGGTGTCCCCTTAATCTCTCTGATAAGAGCAAGAGAAAAATGATGAAAAAAAGCGAGCCTTGTAAAAGGTTCGCTTCATCAATTTTTCTGCCAGTGCCCGGGCAGTGGCTATGCTTGCTCCAAAAGAATAACTTAAAAAGCATGCGTCAAGCTAATATTTGATTTATGAAATTATTGTACCGCATCATAGGAGAAATGTCAGCGTGCCTAGGAGTATTTCTAACCGAGTAAACAAAAAGAACGACAGTTTCCTGCCGTTCTCTCTATCAACAATATACTTATTGGGGTATATATTGTTTTCTTATTATCTAAGTAACTGAAGTACACCCTGTGGTGCCTGATTTGCCTGTGCGAGCATTGACTGTGCTGCCTGAAGGAGGATGTTATTCTTTGTATATCCTGCCATCTCCTTAGCCATGTCTGTATCACGGATACGTGACTCTGCAGCTGTCATGTTCTCTGATGTAACCTTCATGTTATTGATTGTATGCTCAAGTCTGTTCTGGCTTGCACCAAGGTCTGCTCTAAATGATGATACCTTCTTTATAGCATCCTGGATTCTCTCGATTGTATCATTTGCCTCCTCGAGACTACCAACTTTAAGTTTGTCTTTAGCTGTTCCTCCAAAGATACCCTCAGTTGTCATATCCATCTGCTTTACTTCCATTGTCTGATCCTTTGTAGGACCTACCTGAAGCTGTACTTTACTTTCATCAGCAGGTGTTGGAACTGAAAAGGATTTTGCGGCAGCATTCATTGCCTCTGCTCCTTTGGCTGTATTGCTTGCTGTACCTAATGTTAATTTAATTCCATCAGCATCTGTATAAGATATTGCCATAGTATCATCTTCAGCAGATTTAGCATCAGATGAGAATTTAGCTCCACCTACTTCTTTGCCTGCAAATGCCGTCTGTAAAGCAGTAGTTACATCAGCTTCAACAGCATCATCATCGATTTCAATTTTCTTTCCTGCTACTTCTATTGTAGTTCCTTTAATCTTATCAAGCTTTAACTCGTCTAATGTAAGTGTAGCTTCCCCTGCGTTGCCTGCTTTAGCTTCTTTACTTGTAGCTATAGTTGCTTTCTCTTCAGTTGTAGGTCTAAGCATATGCACGTCATTATACTCTGTGCTATTAGCTATACGATCTACTTCTTCTGAAAGAGCATTTACTTCCTTCTGTATGCTGTCTCTTGCTTCTTTATTGTATGTTCCGTTTGCAGACTGTGTTGAAAGTGTTGTCATTCTCTGAAGCATTGAATGAATCTCTGTAAGAGCACCTTCTGCTGTCTGGATTAATCCGATACCATCTTTTGCGTTATCTGTAGCCTGATTTAAGCCATTGATCTTTGAACGCATATTCTCAGATATTGCAAGTCCTGCAGCGTCATCAGCGGCTCTATTGATTCTGAATCCTGATGATAACTTCTCAAGGTTCTTTGCGAGTGCTCCCTGATTTCCTGCTAAGTTTCTGTAAGAATTTACTGCTGCGATATTATGCTGTATAACCATAATATACCTCCTGCTTTTTTCTAGGAACTTCCTTGTTCCAATAAATTGTTATTTGACAAAAAATAATTAAAATAATTTTTATGTCTATAGATTAAGTCGGCAATGCAAAATGAAATATAAGAAAATATTGCGAAATTATGCTTTATATCATACTATTTAGTGAATTATCGGATAAATACAAACCTAAAATGATCTAAATCACATTAAAAATTAAAGGGGATATGCCTTAAAGAGTATAGCAATATAATAATAAAGACGGCTACCTTAAGGACTTATATATCCTCTTGGTAACCGTCTTTTCTTGTGTCTATTTAGGCTTCTCTGTTTAGCTTATTCATTCGATATTGCCATACTGGAATAGTGATGACTGCGAATAAGAGATTCGTGTAGATAAGGTTCTTTATGTGGTTATGAGATAGGATTATATCGCCGTTAAAGGTAAATCCTGGCTTGAATATTCCTATGATAGGAGCGATAAGACTAATTGTAAATGGTACTGCAATAGTAACTCCTATGAATGCCATTACAAGGTTTAGTAAAGTGCTTATAGCAGGAACTTTCTCGTTGATGAGCTGTATAAGCATTGTATATAGGAATATTGTGACAAGACCTATAAAGGTATTTACAAGATAAATCCAGTTGCCTGAAACAAGCTTAGTTGTCACAGCTTCATTAAAGTAATAGACGGCATAGAAGACAAGGACAAAGTAGTCTATTGCAAAAGCCAAGACCTTAAAAACTGTTATTGTCATTGTTTTGAAGAAGTAAACGAACATCATAAATATTGCAGCACATAAGCCTAACCATAATCCTATCAGCATATAAAATCTCCCTTCATTAAGCGGTATTTCTTGATTTCTTTCTAAGAATATTATAGCATTCCGCCTTCCTGTCGGCCAGGACAAAGCTGGCTGATTGGAGAAAAATATTAAGAAATAAAAAGTTGATTATAAAAAGTATTTTTTTCAAAACCACTATTGAAAAAGTTCACAAAGTGATATATAATCTATATGTAACAAAGTGTTGCAGATAGAAAAAAAGGAGGGAGATATATGAGGAGTAAAAGTCCAAAACGAATGCAAGAAATCCTTGATTATGTCAATAACTATGCTGAGTTTTACAAGACCTCCCCATCTACTAGAGAGATAGCAAATGCTCTAAAGATCGGGAACAGTACAGTATATAGGTATCTTGTTGACATGAATGAGAATGGAATGCTTGAATATGACGGTAGCGAAATAATAACACCAACTATTCGTAAAATGGAAACAGGTTCTATAAGAGCGGCTGTACTTGGCTCTGTATCGTGTGGTGTGCCACTATTAGAGGAAGAGTATATAGAAAGCTATGTATCTCTTCCAGAAAAACTATTTGGTAAAGGAGAGTTTTTTATTCTTAAAGCCAACGGAGACTCTATGATTGAAGCTGGAATAAGTGATGGAGACTTTGTTGTTATCAGAAAAGAAATAGAAGCACATGAAGGTGAAATCGTTGTAGCTTTACTTGATGATGGCAGCAATACACTAAAGAGAATCTACTTTGATGATGAGAATAAGAATGTTATTCTTCATCCTGAAAACAAAACAATGAATGACTTAATTGTTAAGAATGTCAAGATCCAAGGTGTCGTCGTTAAGGTAATGAAAGATTTATAAGAAAGATAGGTAACAAAAATCAAGAAAGAAGATTATTAGAAGGATTAACATAATGAATAAGCAAATAGGTATGTAAAGGTTAAGCTCATCTGTGGTTTTGTTTTCCCTTATCCACTGACGAGAACCGAAAAAAAAGAGGATTGCAGATGAAGAAGGAAAAGAAATTTATAATTACATGTCCTTATTGTGGTAAGGAACTATTTAAGAGCAGGGTAACAGATACAGACGTTAAATGTTATAAATGTGGAGCTGTCTTTAATGTGGAAATTCTAAATGGACATATTTTGTTTCGCACTAATGTTGTTGAAGAAATAGATAAAGTGGCGGAAGAAGTGTTACGTTACAAGGTAGGAAAATAAAGAAAAGATTATATTTGGAATAGACATAAGTTGCTGTGAACTCTCTGTTACAGCCGTTGGACTGAGCACGAACTCTTAGGATCGGGGACAGAGACTAAAACTTCATGAGGGGCTGGATTTGGCTAGAACCATCAGGAGCCACTTGAAGAAAAAACCTTAAAATCGGAATTCAGAAACCGAAGTATCAGTAAGGTTCTTATAGAAGTTCCAAAAAGCAAAATTAAATATGAATGAGATTTATGCGGAGGTGCTGAACTGGGCTGGAACCCTTAGGAGCAACGGTCATAAATCGAGAGTTTGTTGAAGGATTGGATTTAGCGAAACTGTTTTAAATAGCAGTTGTGAACTATCAGGAGTCACGCAAAACGGAAGTATTTATCCCAATGGGATAAGTCTGTTTTGCGTGGCTCTTTTTTTAATATCACGAAAACTAAATAAAAAGCTTCCGTTTGCGGTATTGCTCCTAAAAAGGAGATAAGCATGCGGGAGCTTTTTTACGTTTGTAGGATAAGACCTCCATAATCTCCGAATTTCAGAAGGAAAAAACACTTTTAGAAATTCGGAGGTAAAGAAAATGGAGAATAAGAAAAGTTATTACATCTTTTTAGATGACAAGAAAATTGACGTATCAGAAAAGGTCTATAAGGAATACTGGAAGGAAACCAATAGAGAGCGTTATATCTATAAATTAGATAAGGAAAATCACCTTAGATTTTTCTCTGAACTTGAAGATGAAGATAGCAGGAGTGTAGAAGAAAGACTTGCTGATTCAAATATTGATGTTGAGAAAATCTTTGATGTGAAGTTCCAGATAGAGGAACTTCATAAGGCACTGGATAGATTAAGTCCTGAGGAAAGAGAAATCATACAGGCACTCTTCTTTGATGAGAAAACAGAAACGGCTGTAGGAGATAGTCTTGGGGTAACTCAGCAAGCAATTCATAAAAGAAAGAGCAGTATTTTGAGTAAGCTAAAGTGCTTTTTAGAAGAAAAATAAAAAAGTTTTGGATTTTGGGTTGTTAAAGGGGTCATTTTTTCACTGTTATATATAGGGGGATATTTAAGCAATACTCCCTAAATTAAAAAATAATCAGGTTAAAGCCTGAAATTGTTCTTTGAAAACTGAATAGACCAAAGACAGGTACGTTATCCGTGTAAGGAGCGTGTAAGAGTCTACGCCATGACCATTCTGCTGATTTAATTATC
>JAAYSQ010000147.1 GCA_012523925.1 Clostridiales bacterium | reverse complement strand
TACCCGCTTCCTAATAAACCTTTCCATTTTTTAATTAATCCACTTTATTTAATTTTGCACAAGAACCTCGAATAACTAATTCCGATTGAATCAACTGTATTCTAGGAACATCTTCTCCTCGAATTGCACTAAGGGCCGCATGAACAATTTTCTCTCCAAACTTCTCGTAATTATAACTTACTGAAGTTAATTTAGGGGATGTTACCTCTGCAATAAATGTATTATCAAAACTTACAATTGATATTTCCTCTGGTACGGATATCCCTCGCTCTGTTAAGGCCCTCATAGCCCCAGCAGCCGTAAAATCGTTAATCGCTATTATAGCTGTCGGTAATTGCTCCAAGGCAAATAACTTCTGCATGCACTCATAACCACTATCATCATCGTATCGTTTTCCTTCAACAATGTATTCATTACGTACATTAATTCCATATCGTTTTAACAACTGCTTATATCTGGATCTCTTGTCCACGGTAGACTGTACATTATCTCTTCCTCCAATCAAGGCAATGTCCTTGTGCCCAAGAGAAATTATATAATCCATAACCACTTCCATAGCCTGCATTTGATCAATATTTACCCGGTAGCAATCCGATCCATCTAATTTACCAGTGATAATAACTGGTATAACATTTGCTATCCGGTTTACATGATCAACAAAATCCGTGTTCGACACAAGATCATCAACTCGACCACCTACATTGATGATGGCATCAACTCTCTGCTCATACATCTTTTCCAAATAAATATTTTCAAGGTCAGGATCTCCTAAAGTATTACAAACCATCAGGGTATAACCATAACGGCTGGCTTCCTTCTCACATTCCAAAAACACCGTTGCATAAAAGGGATTCCGTATATCCGCTACAATCATACCTATAACATTACTTTTCGTTTCGCTTAACCCTCTCGCTAAAGCATTCGGCTTAAAATCATATTTCTTAATTATAGCCTCGATTCGCTCTTTCTTTAGTTTGCTTACCCTTGCATTGCCTGTAAGAACTCTAGATACCGTAGCAGGAGACACCCCAGCCTCTTTAGCGATATCGTATATTGTTAAATTTTTCTTTACTGCCACAGTTAACCCTCTCCTTTCCCAAGAAATCGGTTTCAAAGATATTGTATCCTGAAAAGTTTGATCCTGTCAACAAAATTCCTTATTATTAAGAGTTTAAGTAAAAGTCGAAAATAAAACCGGATTCTATTTATGTATATTTTACCAGTTTCATTTTCTTATATCAATCTGTTTGTCTCTTTTTCTCGCTAAAAGATCATATTTCTTATTTATATATGCTTTTAATAACTTCAAATTCTATACAAGTTTCCATATAGTATAAAAGCAGCCCCTACGGACTGCTTTTCTGCCAATGACTGCCTAAGAGCTTAAGCAGCACAGGCCAACCTTCCATAAAAAAATAGAGGACTTACGTCCTCTATTTTTTATTATATTATATTTATTATTTATTGTTAAGAGCTGCCTGCGCTGCTGCAAGTCTTGCAATCGGCACACGGAAAGG
>JAAYSQ010000146.1 GCA_012523925.1 Clostridiales bacterium | reverse complement strand
GAAATCTATTGCCGTTTCTAACTATAAACGGTACTATTGTTGAGCCAAAAGCGTTTATTAAAATATGTAATAAAACGGCATATCTAATAGTATTTGTTCTGATGGTAACATATGCGAATATAAATCCTAATACGGTTGCATAGAACATTTGCGCTATATTCATATGGAATAGACCAAATGCAATTCCCGTGATTAATATTGCAGGTATATCTCCGAATCTACGAACTTTATCTAATAATATCTTACGGAAGATTAGCTCTTCAACAATCGGAGCTCCAATGGCTGCGTATAAAAAGGTTAGAATAAAGTTCCCGTGAAAAATAGCATCAAGTGCAGGGTTCAATATGTCTTTCCCTTTTATAATAGTGAGTATTAAATTTAGAAAAACACTGATTAGATTAGTAAGATACATGGCAGCAACAGATATAAAAAGCACAATAATAAACTGATGTATCTTTAATTTCTTCACCGGTTTTTTTGGCGAATTGGGTAACTTTCTAGTTAATAGATAGATTACCGGAAGTCCAAAACCATACATGGAAACAGCAGTTAAAGCCCAGATATACCAATCAGTTTCCTGAACATTTGGTACCGCAATTGCTATTATGTTACTAATAATTACTTGAGATAACAGAATAGCGGCTGCCATGATAGACATGGCTAGCCCAATTCTGCTCAATATTTTCTTTGAATTTATATTCATTTGTTCAAAATCTGCTACTTCCGGATTATATAGTGTACTGTTTAGCATTGCATCGTATGACCCTGTAGGGTTTTGGCTATCATTGGGAACTTCTGCATTATGCCATTCATTCGAGTTCTGCTCAAACTCATTTCCATTTAACTTATTATCCATACTCATCCTCACTTTCTTTATTCAGTATTACCCAGTCCATACTTTAGTAGTTTTGTTGCATCTTCAAATCTGCCAGATGAGGTAGAGTTCATAATTACACATAATACCCCTTTATCTCCATCATTTGCAGCTGCTACCAGACATTTACCAGCCATGGTACTAGTACCTGTTTTAAGTCCAACCGCTTTGGAATAATATCTTGGACTATTTTTATTAATTAAGGAATTAGTATTCTCCCATGTAATGTCTTCTCCACTGACAAATAGATTGCGCGATCTGCTCTTTCGACTAATTTCCATAATGGTTTCATTCTCTGCAGCAGCTAGGCCGACTAACCCCATATCAAATGCAGTTGTATATTGTCCCAATGCATCATATCCATCTGGTGTCTTAAAGCAAGAATTCTTAACACCCAATTCCTTTGCCTTCTGATTCATTAACTTTGAAAATTCTAAAATCGCTTCTTCTTTAGGAGCATTTGGTCTCTTTAATGATTTTCTACCAACATATGCTGCAGCTGCGTAAGCAGCATCATTTCCAGAAGGAAGAAGCATTCCTTCTAGCAAATTACGTATAGTTAAAATCTGCCCCTGACGAATGTTCGCTTTTGAGGAATCGGAAGCTATCATCGTTATCTCATCGCCAATTGTTACTTCTTCATCCTCCTGACACCATTCTAAGGTTACAAGGCAGGTTATAAGTTTAGCAGTACTTGCTGGAAATACTGCTTCTATTGGATTTTTGTAGTAAAGAACTTCCCCTGTATCTATATCAATAAGAATAGCTGATTCTGCTTTTAAGGTTAGATCCGGATTATCAATATCAAGCATTGTCTCAATCTTGCTATCAAATACCATCTCAGGGATATAGGCTTCATAATCTACTTCGTTTGCATCATAGATAAGTTGAAATTCTGGAGCTGTAAGCACCGGTTTTCCCAATGTATCAGTAGTGCCATCGATACTTTCTTCATGCAGTGATGAAGTACTCGCAGATAATGCATTATTATTAGAAGATGCCTCCAACCCCACATCTCCCTCATCACTACCTTCTGAACTCGCTAAATAAGCGTTTTCTATCGTTTCTTCATTCTCTGCATTTGCACTATCACTAAGCTGATTATCGGAAGAATTAGTAGTTTCACTATCCACTATAACTTCATCATTATCAGCCAATTCAAGGCTTAAGTCATCACTATTTGGCTTACCAGATACTTTCTCATTCTGTTCTAGCTTCGCATCATTTGGATCTATATCTATCGTTTCTTTATCTATATCTGCATTCTCTTTTGTATATATATAAGAATTATCCTCTTCTGTAATATCTAATTGATTATGCTGGATATCCTCTTTATAGCCTTGGTTTATCATATAATCGGCGCCGACAAATAATCCACCAGTCACCAAAAGGCCAAAAAGAATTAACCCCAGTATATTTTTCTTGCTCATTTTTCTCTCCTTTTTAAGTATAGTAAAACGAGTATTAACTATTGAATAAGGACGTTATTTGAAGTTAACGTCCTTAATTTATTCTATCTCATTTTATTAT
>JAAYSQ010000145.1 GCA_012523925.1 Clostridiales bacterium | reverse complement strand
TTGAAGTTTGTCAGATCAACTGATTGGTAGTCTAGGGTAATAATGGCATTCCCTCCTGCAATCATATACTCCTTAATTCGGTTGATTTCCTCCTCTTGAAAATCGGAAGAAGGTGAATTGATAAATAGAATATCACAGTCTTCCGGTACATTTTCTTTTTTAACAATTTCGAGGGGTTCAACCTGGATGTTTAATCTATCCATGGCTTCACGAAACACCTCGCCAATTTCTTTTTCACCATGACCTTGCACTACATACATAATAGGTAGATCAGGATTAGTAACATATTGAATTGCTGAGGTTACCTTCCCCTCAAAGTCATAGCCAGTAATGTTTGACCTGATGGTATTATAATCAAATTCAGAGACAACAAGCTCACTATAATCCAGATATTTCGCTCTACCTGTTTCTTCATTTGCAATAATAAAACTATTCTGGCTGATTTCTTCGTCTGTGTATTCAGAAGCAAATTTAGGATATAATATAGGATCTTTATGAACAAATCGGATATGTTTGGAATGCTTTTCATATTCTTGTGCAATCCTTTCAAAATCCGGATCTTCGCTACCAGTTGCTGCAAGCATATAGATCGTAACATCCTCTTCCAAATTCCTAACTAAATCAATAGTCTCATCAGTTAAGGAATATAGTTTTCTGGAAGTCAAATCTAATTGAATTCCCATCTGGGATACAATCATATTTATTATAATTACAATACCAATAGCAAAGGCTGAAACTACGGTTACATAAGCTCCACTACGAAACTTTCTACCGGAAAAGGATGCTTTTAGACCTCCAATGAATTTATTATTATGATTGTCCATTTTTGAATCACTCATGGTATCTTTCTCCTTTCCTTAACTCCATCTTCTCTTCTTAATCACCTGCATAGTTAGGAAGGCAAATAAAAAGATGATGCTTAAATAATAAATAACTCCTGATAAATCAAGTATTCCAATACTAAATGACTCGAATCGGGAAACTACAGAAAGCCATTCAAACACTTTAATTACCGAACCATCGAGTATGGTAGGCTTAATTAGATATACAGCTGTTAATCCACCGATACCCACTGCACCAGCTGCTATGGCAATGGTAAAATTATGCATCATACGATAGAGTAATAGGCAGATCAACAAAACGATTGCCGAAAATACAAGATAGGCTGTTTTATTATCAGTTGGGAATATACTTGCAAACCCTTCCATTAAAGCGGTAAACAGAAATACGATGAACGAAATAACTGCTGCCACGACCTGACTCTCTGTAAGAGATGACAGGAAAAGTCCCATAGCAAGATATGCACCGCCTAGTAAGGTAAAACCAAATATACTTGCGTAAGCAGTACGGAAAGGTACGGAACCATAAAGGCTCATGATTAATGGGAATGTGCATACGATCGCCATCACAATTGCAAAGATCGTAAATACTGCAAAAAATTTACCCATAACAATTGCACCAGCTGACAAGGGTGATGTTAGTAGAAGCTGATCCGTCTTCTGTTTCTTCTCTTCGGACATCAACCGCATCGTTAATAATGGTACAAGTAGAATAAAGATAAATGTTACCGTGCTTAAACTATATTCAAAATTTGCTAGACCAAATAGCAAGTTATAAATTGTAAAATAAATCCCAATGATGACTAGGAAAAAGGCAATAAATACATACCCAATCATCGATGTAAAGTAGGAACGTAGCTCCTTTTTATAAATTGCTAGCATTCTTATTTCCCCTCCTTGCCACTGCTATTTTCTATTTGTATAGAATCTTCTTGTCTTGTGTCACTCATATTATCCTCATTATCTTCCAAATTCTCATTGAAGCAATGACTTTTATCATTTCCAGCTACATTATCACTCGTCTCCGTGAGATCTTCCTCATTATTTATATTATTTTCTGCTTCATTTGTAACCTTTAGGAAGATATCCTCTAGACTCATTCTAATTGTCTGCATCTCTAGTATTGGCATCTTCGCTTCACTCATTGTATAAAAAACTTCCTCACGGATATCATCATCCTCGTTGCAATGTACCGTTAATTCCACCAGACCTTCCTGGGAAGATGGATGTACTACTTTACCTGTTATTCGCTCTATTTTATCGAGCGTTTCAAGTACCTTATCCTGGTCGCCCTTCACAGTTAATTGTAATCCACTGCTAGCTCCAAGACGGGTACTTAGGTTCTCTGGCCTATCCTGCAGTACCATCTTACCTCTATCAATAATCATAACTGAATCACAAACAGCACTCACTTCCTGCATAATATGAGAGCTAAGAATGATGGTATGATTTTTACTTAGTTCCTTAATTAATTCACGGATTTCAATAATCTGCTTTGGATCCAAACCTACTGTAGGCTCATCTAATATGATGACCTCAGGATAGCCCATAATTGCCTGGGCAAGCCCAACTCTCTGCTTATATCCTTTGGATAGATGTTTAATCAATCGTCCCGCCATAGGTGTTATCTTGGTTGCATCCATGATATCCAAGATCATCTGCTTCTTCTTAACTTTACTAACCTTCTTAATATCAGCAGCAAAGTTTAGATATTCTAGCACTGTCATATCCGGATATAGTGGTGGAATCTCAGGTAGGTAACCGATCATTTTCTTCACTTTTTCAGGTTCCTCGTATACATCTACACCATTTACTGTGACTGTCCCCTCTGTCGCAGACATGTATCCGGTTATAATATTCATTGTAGTTGACTTTCCTGCACCGTTTGGTCCTAGAAAGCCTAATATTTGCCCTTTAGGAGCGGTAAAGGATAGGTGATCTACTGCTATATGATCACCGTAACGTTTTACTAGATTTTTTACTTCAATCAACTCTTCTCCTCCTTACATATAATAATTCCTTGATATAATAATTTCTCGATGCATTCAACATGAGACGGTACGGAATTTTCTTATCATCATGTAATGTAGTTGGGACTTTTCATTATTTAATATACAATAAGATTTCGAAAATTTTGTGAAC
>JAAYSQ010000023.1 GCA_012523925.1 Clostridiales bacterium | reverse complement strand
TTGTATCCTCTCTTTAAATCACCTTCTTCATTGGTAATTACACTACTGGAACTTGTCTCTGTTCCAGTTGCTGCCAGTGTAAGAATATTACAGTGAGGAAGCGCTGTCGTCGGTGTATATTTACCCTCATAGATATCCCATACATCACCTTCATATGGTACACCCAGTGCAATTGCTTTTGCTGAATCAATAGCTGATCCACCACCAACCCCTAGGATGAAATCAACACCTTCCTTGCGGCAAAGCTCAATTCCTTCTTTTACTAGAGAAAGTCTTGGATTAGGTTGCACTCCACCGAGCATTACATAATCTAAATTTGCGTTCTTAAGGGAGGTTTCCACCAGGTCTAGGAGACCGCTTTTCTTAGCACTACTTCCGCCATAATGCACTAGAACTTTGCTTCCACCCCATTTTTTAATCTCAGCACCTACCTGCTGCTCTACATCTTTTCCAAATATCACTTTTGTTGGTGAGTAAAATTCAAAACGATTCATAATTTCCTCCTTGTATTTATATCTATATAAACTTAATTCTTTTTTATTATACCTATATTTAAGTAAAGCAAACAAACATTAAAACTCGAACATATGTATGTTATGATAATTACAATCAAGCTGTACTAGCCAATTAGATCACAGGTATAATAAAGATAGTTATCCTCTAGCGCCCAAACTTTAGGATAACTATCTTTCCTGGGAATCACCTACACTAGGTGTCTTTGATTTTATAACTTGATTTTATCGGAGGATACTTATATTTTTCAAGTATCCTCTTCTTATAGATATACTTCTTAAATCTTACTTCTAAATAACTTTGGTTTAATCGGTATTCCTACTCGAACTGGCTCTCATGCTTTTTGAAGAAATCCACCTTTGGTTCTAGGAATTTTAATGTATGGTTATCCATATCATCAATGATATCATAGATCGGGTTAAAGATATTATCCCAATTCCAGAGTTTATCGCTGACATTTAGGTATTCACGTACCATCTCACATCCAGTTGGAGCAATAGGATGAATTAGCACGGCTGCTGTTTTAACTGCATGGAAGGAGTCAATTAATATTTGCTTTCTGAGCTCATCATCATTATTTGCCTCAGCAATTTTAATATTGTTCACCCAATATTTGTTCATGTTACGAATGTATGAATCCAAAACATAGGTAATGCTATGGAATGCATGGTTATACATATGTCTTTCGTAAGTCAGTATTGCTTCTTTTGAATCTTCCAATATCTTCTCACTAACTTGGCCTACAGGAATTTTAGAACCGTAATAGTTTTGTACTGTGTAGAAGCAGGAACGAACTAGACGATTATATACATTTGTTAGTAAATTACCCTCTTTTAAGGCATCGTCCATACCGGTTCTTTCTTCCTCAGGTAGATATACCTGTGGCTCAAAGCTTCCGCTCTTTGTAGCAAGACCCATACTTAAGAAATGCATTCTCAACTGCTCTGGTGTATAAAACTGAAGTAAATCCTGTGCCATCGGTGGCTTAATCTCACTACTACTACTTGCTTTCTTATTCATAAACAATACATGGCGGTTTGCAATCAGATGAGGCAGATTTATCTTACTCATATCCGGCTTTGCATCCTTATCGTCATGATAAAGCGCTGTAAACATGCCCATTTCTGCAATTCCATAGAAATAGATATTATCTTCTCCGATGAATTGATAAACCTTTGTATCCTCAGCCATCCACCAATCTTTCCAGTTCTCTTTATCATGTCCTTTTGATTCTAGATAGGTTTGGGTAAAGGAAATCGGTGCCCACAAGGATTCTGGCCATACCCAGAAAGTTAAATCCTTAAGCCCTTCTTTCTCTGGAACCTTTGCTCCCCATTCGATATTACCGGAGAGACGGAATGGTACCAAGGTCTTACCCGTACGGAAACGAATGCCTCTCTCATTCATAATTTCCCTAGCCTTATCACGGTCGTCCAAATTATCAAAAATAAAGGTGTAGGATGTCTTCTTTTCTTCATTTTCTAGTTCGTGCTTTGGTAAAGCAGCTGCAAATTCATCGATATCGTCAACCAATTTCTTAAGGACATAGATGCATGGCTTTTTGAGAAACTCATCTATGGTTTTAACAATGTATTTTCTTGTATTGGAGTTTTTCTTAAGATAATCCATTCTTTCTTTTAGAATATCCATGCAATCCTCTAAGGAGAAGTACCAATTGGTTACATCCTTAAGTTCCGGAGTATTACCTGATAAAGTACTCTTAGGATCTATTAATTCATTAGGCATATATTGATGTCCAAGAGCACACTCATCTGCATAGCCTTTATCAGAGGCGCATCCATCAATCGGGCATCTACCTACAACTTGTCTTCCATTTAAGAATACATCAAATTCCGGATCGTAGAACTGCGGACTAGACATCTGTTTTAAAAATCCTTTTTCATAAAGTTCAATGAATACTTTATTGGATACTTCTTGATGGATTTCTCCCGCACGATCTAAAGCAGAAGCAGCGTAGAGATTCAAACTAATCTCATAATTATCTAAGGTTTCCTTTTGTAAGATATGATTTTTCTTTACATAATCTTGTATAGTTCCAACATCCTCACCGCTTTCTACTAGCTTCCTATAACTTTCTACTATCGGTGAACCATAGCAATCGGTACCGGAGACAAAGATCACATTCTCTTTGCCGATACGGTCACGCAAAAACCTAGCTAGGGTATCTGCATGAATGAATACACCACCTATATGTCCAAAATGTAGTTCTTTGTTTCCATATGGCATACCAGCAGTAATCACTGCCCTTTTTGGAAACACCGGTCTTTCCATAACACGACGTTCTCTTTTCTTGTTTTTCTCTTTCATAATTCTCCTCATTTCTCCATTGTTTTATTGTTTCAATTAAGAAATCATGTACACAATTCGCTAGTGTGCACAAAATATATCATTATTCTTCCCATTGCCTTGCATTATCATTGATTAAAAAAATATAAAAAAAACACCTCCTACAAATATTTTACATTTTGTAGGGGCGAATTTATCGCGGTACCACCCTATTTTATTAATATGTCGCCATATTAATCTCATCGAGTACGTTATTGTCCATACTCTAGTTCTGTAACGTGAACTGACGTCATAGCATCACCTAGCAAATACGCTA
>JAAYSQ010000144.1 GCA_012523925.1 Clostridiales bacterium | reverse complement strand
TCCTAATCTGCTTCAAGCAGCAGTCCCATACGAGTAGGAGTGATTACCGAGCTTGCTCGAGTAAACACTCATGCGACAATTGATAAGTGCAACGTGAGCGAATAAGCGAAGCTTATGAGCTCCTAATCTGCTTCAGCAGCAGTCCATACGAGTAGGAACATTTATCGAGCTTGCACGAATAAATCATTATACGAGGATGGATAAGTGCATACGTGTATCCTAATCTGCTTCAAGCAGCAGTCAATACTCAAAACACTGTATTATAATAAGAATTCACAAAGGAAAGGACCGTAAAATAATGGCAGAGCTTACTCCTCTGATGAAACAATATACGCAAATTAAAAGCCAGTATAAAGATTGTATCTTATTTTTCCGTTTAGGCGACTTCTATGAGATGTTCTATGAAGATGCTAACATTTGCTCAAAAGAACTAGAAATCGCACTCACCGGTAAACATGTTGGTAAAGATGAAAGAGCACCAATGTGCGGTGTTCCCTACCACTCGGTAGAAGGTTACCTGAGCAAATTAATAGATCGCGGTTACCGCGTTGCAATCTGCGAACAAGTCGAAGATGCTAAGAGTGCGAAAGGTCTAGTAAAAAGAGAAGTCGTTCGTATCGTTACACCAGGAACGAATCTAAACACGCAGGTATTGGATGAAACAAAGAATAATTATCTAATGTCTATTGTACATACTATCAACGCATATGGTCTTTCTATCGTTGATATTACAACGGGCGATTATTATGTCACAGAAGTTGATAACGAACGTAAGCTTCTGGATGAAATCTATAAATGGTCACCTTCTGAGGTTATCTGTAATGATACATTCCTTGTATCTGGCATTGATATAGAAACACTTAGAAACTATCATAATTTTGCTTTATCTCCCTTAGAGCCATGGTATTTTGATGATGATCTATGTATCCGGGCTTTAAAGGAGCATTTTAATGTGGCCACCTTAGATGGGCTAGGGTTAAAAGACTACTCCATAGGTGTTATTGCAGCTGGTAGTATTATGCAATTCCTAACAGAAACACAGAAAAGCTCCCTACCACATATAACGAAGCTGACACCTTATACCTATGAGAAATTTATGCTCCTAGATAGCTCCACCGTACGAAATCTAGAACTTACAGAAACCATGAGGGAAAAGCAAAAGAAGGGTTCCTTGCTTTGGGTTTTGGATAAAACAAAAACGGCAATGGGTGCTAGGTTACTACGAAATTATATTGAGCAGCCGCTTATCGATCATAAATTAATTAAGTATAGGCTAGAGGCAGTCCGTTTACTTAAGGACAATATGATAACCAGGGAAGAAATCCGTGAATATTTAAATCCTATCTACGACCTTGAGCGCTTAATGAGTAAAATCAGTTACAAAAGCGCTAATCCACGGGATTTAATCGCATTTCGTTCGTCTCTTTCAATGCTCCCTCATATTAAATTCCTACTTCAAAACTTTGATTCTGTTTTATTGAAAGATATTTATGAGCAACTTGACCCTCTGGAAGATATCTTTGAATTAATTGAAAAATCTATTATGGATGAACCTCCTTTGCTTCTAAAAGAAGGCGGTATTATTAAGGATGGTTACCACGAAGAAGTTGATCGATTGAGAAAGGCTAAGACTGAAGGTAAGACTTGGCTTATGGAGTTGGAGTCCCAGGAGAGAGAAGCAACAGGTATTAAGAACTTAAAAATCAAATATAACCGTGTATTCGGTTACTACCTTGAAGTTACAAATTCCTATAAAAATCTTGTTCCAGAATCATGGGAAAGGAAACAAACCTTAGCAAATGCTGAACGTTATTCTACATCAAAACTAAAGGAATTAGAGGACATTATCCTTGGAGCGGAAGATAAGTTGTTTTCTTTGGAATATGACCTATTCTGCGAAGTTCGAGATCAAATTGCTCTTGAAGTAAAGAGGATTCAGCAAACCGCTAAAGCGATAGCGAAGTTGGATGTATTTGCCTCCTTTGCTTTGATTGCAGAGCAGAACAATTATGTTGAGCCTAAGATTAATACCAGTGGTTCGATTAATATAAAAAATGGTCGTCATCCTGTTGTTGAGAAAATGATGACAAACGATATGTTTGTGGCCAATGATACCTTATTGGATAATAAAGAAAATCGTGTATCAATTATCACTGGACCTAACATGGCAGGTAAATCCACCTACATGAGGCAAACAGCATTAATTGTCCTAATGGCTCAAATAGGTAGCTTTGTGCCAGCAGATAGTGCCAACATCGGAATTGTGGATCGTATATTTACTAGGGTTGGTGCATCTGATGATTTAGCCAGCGGACAAAGTACCTTTATGGTTGAAATGACGGAGGTCGCAAATATTCTCCGTAATGCAACAAAAAACAGCCTTTTGATATTAGATGAAATTGGTAGGGGAACCAGTACCTTTGATGGCCTAAGTATTGCCTGGGCAGTAGTAGAACATATTAGTAACATTTCTATTCTAGGAGCTAAGACTTTGTTTGCTACCCATTATCACGAATTAACAGAATTAGAAGGGCGACTTGATGGGGTTAATAATTACTGTATCGCTGTAAAAGAGCAGGGCGATGATATCGTATTTTTACGTAAAATTGTAAAAGGCGGAGCTGATAAAAGTTACGGTATTCAGGTTGCGAAGTTAGCAGGTGTCCCAAATAGTGTGCTAAAGCGCGCATCTGAAATTGTTACGGAGCTTTTAGGAAATGATCTCGTTATGAAAACGAAGAAGCTTAGTCAACCGGAGGTAGTAAGAGAAGACCAGCTTTCCTTATTCTCTGTCTGTGGCAACGAAGATATCATTTCAGAACTTAGAGAACTAGATCTTTCTAGAATAACTCCTATTGATGCTCTAAATAAACTATATCAACTACAAACCAAAATAAAAGAACGAATTTAGAGGTGTTGCTATGTCTTCTATTCAAATATTAGATGAAACAACCATTAATCAAATAGCGGCAGGAGAAGTCGTCGAGCGCCCAAGGGCAGTAGTTAAGGAACTTGTTGAAAATGCTATGGATGCTGGTTCTACGGCAATTACAGTAGAAATCAAAGAAGGCGGTATAAGTTTAATCCGTGTAACTGATAATGGTGCAGGAATTGAAAAAGAGGATATCTCAAATGCCTTCCTTCGGCATGCAACCAGTAAAATTCGAACAGCGACTGATTTGCTGTCAGTTACCAGTCTAGGATTCCGTGGAGAAGCGTTATCAAGTATTGCAGCAGTTGCGCAGGTAGAATTAATTACGAAAACACAGCAATCCCTTAATGGCTATCGTTATATCATTGAGGGTGGTGAAGAAAAATCCATGGAGGAGATTGGTTGCCCAGATGGCACCACCATTCTAGTTCGAAATCTATTTTTTAATACCCCAGCACGGAGAAAATTCTTAAAATCTTCGACAACAGAGGCGGGGTACATAAGTGACTTAATGGAACGGCTCATGATTTCACATCCGAATGTCTCCTTTAAATATATTGTTAATAATAAAGTTAAGTTACAATCTTCTGGCAATAATAGTATTAAGGATATTCTTTACCATGTATATGGTAGAGATATCACCAAGGAGTTAGTCTCGATTGACAGTCAATCACAGGATGTCAAAATCACTGGCTATGTTGCGAAACCGACCATCAGTCGTGGAAACCGTAATTTTGAGAATTATTTTATTAATGGACGTTATATCAAAAGCCCAGTGATTACAAGAGCAATCGAGGATGCTTATAAAAGTTTTTTAATGCAACATAAATATCCTTTCACCTCATTGTATTTCGATATCGAACCATCACTAATTGATGTGAATGTGCATCCGCAGAAGATGGAGATTCGTTTTAAAAATAGTAATGATATATATCAGCTAACCTATCAAACTATTCGAGATGCTCTTACTGGGAAAGAATTGATTCCTAAAGTTTCGCTATCTGAAGAGAAGAAGTCAGTAAATAATCAAATGCCAAGAGAGAATATACTTCCAGAGCCATTTGAAAAAAATCGACGAATTCAGATGGAGGAGTTAAAGCAAAAGACACAGAATATGCCTTTGTTTAAGGTGAAAAGTGAATATCTTAACTCTTCAAAAACTGTAGAAGCCAGCAAAGATGAGATTAATGTTAATAATCTTATCCGGGAAAGTACTTCTGTACCGAAAGACTTTGATGCATCAACAATAGACAAGCAATCTATTGAGATGCAACCCTATAAGGACAGAGATAAGCAAAATGATACGGATGCCAATATAAATACATCGATTTCCGATCAAGTAAGTATAGAGCAGGTTACACAAGCAACAACAGTGAAAGATGACACAGATCATAAGGGAGATGTGCCATTAGAACAGCTGAACCTTTTTAAAGATTCAAATATAGAAGAAGTAGCCCCCTTCCTTTCTAAAGAAGCCTTTGGAGAACATAGAATCATTGGGCAAGTGTTTGCGACCTTTTGGCTGGTAGAGTATAACAATGAGCTCTTTATTATCGACCAGCATGCTGCCCATGAGAAGGTAATGTATGAACGAATTATGGCTACTACCAAGGAGAAAGCTTATGCTTCTCAAATGTTAATGCCTCCCATTGTATTATCTCTTACCTCATTAGAGCAGGATATCCTTAAGAAACATGAAGAGGAATTACATCAAATCGGCTATGAACTTGAACCTTTTGGTGGTAATGAAATATCCGTTCGTGCGGTACCAGCAAATCTATATGGATTGTCAGAGAAGAAGATACTGTTGGAATTTATTGATGAACTTACAGATAACCTTGGAAGCAATACTCTTAGTACTAGATCCGTATTAGAAAAAATTGCGTCCCTTTCCTGTAAAGCTGCTGTCAAGGCAAACCATGCTTTTTCTTCAGAAGAAGCCAGTGCATTAATAAAAGAGCTTTTGACTTTAGAGGATCCTTACCATTGTCCTCATGGCCGTCCTGTTATAATTTCCATGAGTCGATATGAATTAGAGAAGAAATTTAAACGGATTATATAATTTGAGTATAATTATTAACGATAAATTGGATGCATAGTTTTTCAAATATAGTTTACGTTTCGTTAAGGTCTTTTGACCTTCAAATGGAAAGAAGGTGTAGTATGGCGAAGCATCCTTTAATAATTCTCACTGGACCAACATCGGTAGGTAAAACGGCATTATCAATCAATCTTGCAAAAGCAGTAAATGGTGAAATTATTTCTGCAGATTCTATGCAAGTATATCGTTATATGAATATTGGAACGGCGAAGATTACTCCTGATGAAAAGCAGGGCGTCCCCCATTACCTAATAGATGAATTTGACCCGGATGAGGACTTTAATGTTGTAAAATTCCAAAGTTTCGCTAAAAAATATATAAATGATATCTATAATAGAGGGAAAATACCCATCCTCGTCGGTGGAACCGGCTTTTATATTCAGGCGGTTTTATACGATATTGATTTTACAAATAATGATACTGATAACGAATATCGTAATGAATTAGAACAATTGGCAAAGGAAAAGGGGAACCTATATCTTCACGAGCAGCTGGAACAAATTGATCCTGCAAGTGCAGAAGCTATTCATCCTAATAATATCAAAAGAGTCATCCGCGCTTTAGAGTATTATAAACTAACTGGTGAGAAGATATCTGAACATAATGAAGAGCAAAAAAAGAAAACATCTCCTTATAATTACTGCTATTTTGTATTAAATAAGGATAGAGCAAAACTTTATCAGGGAATTGAGAAACGTGTAGACCAAATGGTGCAGAATGGTCTTCTTGACGAGGTAAAAGGTTTAGCAGCACGTGGGTATACCAGGGATTTGGTTTCCATGCAAGGATTAGGATACAAAGAAATTCTATCCTATCTGGATGGCGAGTATTCCTTAGATGAAGCACTTGCAATACTCAAGAAAGAAACCCGTCATTATGCTAAACGCCAGATTACCTGGTTTAAAAGAGAGAAAGATGTAATCTGGATTAACAAAGATGAATTTGAAAATGATGATGATATTTTAACATACATGTTAAAACAATTAGAAAAGAAACATATTACCTAGGAGGATATTGTGTTTACTGAAGAATTAAATAAAACATACAGAGCAATGGGAATTGACCAGAAAATATTGGACTATACCCAAGAGATAGAAAATAAATTAAATGAACGATTTTACCATATAGATAAAATAGCAGAATTAAACCAATTAAAAGTACTAAAAGCAATGCAGGATAACCGTTTGAGTGACGTCCATTTTTCAGCTACTACAGGATATGGTTATAATGATATTGGTAGGGATACATTAGAACAAGTATATGCCGATATTTTTCATGCAGAGGATGCCTTGGTTCGTCCACAATTGATGAGTGGTACCCATGCTTTAACTGTTGCTTTAGCTGGAAATCTACGTCCTGGCGATGAAATACTGTCCCCAGTAGGTAAGCCTTATGATACTTTAGAAGGCGTGATTGGAATTACCGAATCAAAAGGTTCTCTAGCGGAATATGGAATAACCTATTCGCAAGTGGATTTATTACCCGATGGAGGCTTTGACCTAGATGGCATTAAAGCTGTAATTAATTCAAAAACAAAACTTGCAACAATTCAACGTTCAAAAGGGTATGCCGATCGACCTACATTATCTGTAGCACAAATCGGTGAACTTATTAAATTCATCAAGGCGCAAAAACCAGACATTATTTGTATGGTTGATAATTGCTATGGAGAGTTTGTGGAAGTGATAGAACCAACCGATGTGGGGGCGGATCTCTGTGTTGGTTCCCTTATTAAAAACCCTGGTGGAGGAATTGCTCCTACCGGTGGCTATATCGTGGGTAAAACCGAATATGTGGAAAATGCAGCCTACCGTTTGAGTGCTCCTGGTCTTGGTAAAGAAGTCGGTGCGACTCTTGGTTTAAATGCTCCATTATTTCAAGGATTATTCTTGGCACCTTGTGTTGTGTCCAATGCAGTAAAGGGTGCCATTTATGCAGCCAATATCTATGAAAGTCTAGGATATCCAGTGTTGCCAAATGGAAGCGAAGATCGCTATGATATCATACAAGCAGTAACTTTAAAATCTGCAGAAGCAGTTATCGCCTTCTGTGAAGGAATACAGGCGGCTGCGCCAGTCGATAGTTATGTGACTCCAGTGCCCTGGGGGATGCCAGGTTATACATGTGATGTTATCATGGCTGCTGGTGCCTTCGTGCAAGGTTCCTCGATTGAACTATCCGCAGATGCACCCATCAAACCTCCATATACCGTATTTTTCCAAGGTGGTTTAACATGGTACCATGCTAAATACGGCATACTCATGTCTTTGCAGAAGATGTTTGAAAAGGGATTAGTAGATATTTGATACAATGTTAAATCGAAATTCTCATATACAAAATATTGTACATGTGATAAAATATTATAAGAATTTACACAAAAAAGCCGGTTATTCCGAAAGGAGGCATAGCAATATGGCAAGAACATATGGTAAAAATAATTGGGCTCTATTTTTATTAATCCTATCTGGACTCGTTGTAGGTAGTTTTGTAGGCCACTTAGTTAAAGAAAATTCATTCCTATCTTGGTTGAATTACGGTATTAATTTTGCCATAGGAGATACCAATACTGGAGATATTGTTTCCTTGGATTTAGGAGTCCTTGTTATCCAATTCGGTATCCGGTTAAAAATTACCATTGCAAGCGTGATTGGTGCAGTAGCATCCATTATTATATATAAAAAAATTTAAGTAATTCATGATCCGACTGATTTCTTGGAGAGAGAAAAAAGGAGGATAACATGAAACAAAAATACTTAACAGTGAAGGACCTTCCTGAGTCCGAAAGACCCTATGAAAAATGCGAGAAATACGGTGCCGGAGCATTATCCGATGCGGAACTTCTCGCAGTTATTATAAGAACAGGAACAAAAAATTTACGGTCAATTGATTTAGCAGTAAATGTTTTAAATTATTCCTCATCCCGCCCTGGTCTCAAGGGATTGAATTACTTAACCTTCAGTGAACTTACTAGTATTAAGGGCATTGGAAGGGTTAAGGCAATTGAGCTTCTATGCTTGACAGAACTTACGAAACGTATGGCAAGAGAAGTTCATAAGGACAGTCTAAAGCTGGTAACACCCCAAAGTGTTGCCAACTACTATATGCAGGATATGCGTCATCTTACGAGAGAGCAGGTTATGCTCTTAATGATGGATTCCAAAAATAAGATTATAAAAGATATGATTATTGCCACTGGAACCGTGAATACTTCCCTTATGCCAGTTCGGGAAATATTTGTGCAGGCGCTTAAATATGAAGCAGTGAACATTATCATCCTTCATAATCATCCAAGCGGCGATCCTACCCCTAGTTCAGAGGACATCCGTGTAACAAAAAGGTTGGTGGAAGCTGGTAATTTAATCGGAATTGCACTTATGGATCATATTATTATTGGTGATAATAGATATATCAGTTTGAAAGAGCGAGGATATTTTTAGCTAACAAGTGACTACTTAGGTGAAAGGTATAGGAGGTAACTAAATTATGGCTCTTAAAGCATTTGGAATTGATTTTGGTACTAGTACAATTAAGATATATAAAAAAGGTCAAGGTATTGTATTGAATGAAAGGAATATTATTGCGGTTGCAGATCGTAAAAATGTGATTGCGATTGGTGATGAAGCTTACGATATGTATGAAAAAGCACCCTCTAATATTGCAGTAACATATCCGGTTCGGAGTGGCGTTATCGCAGATGTTGCCAATATGCTTACATTGTTAAATCAATTTATGCTGCATATTGGTGGAGGTAAACGCCTGGGTACTTCCGACTATATTGTAGCAGTACCAACCGATATTACAGAGGTTGAGCGTCGTTCTTTCTATGAACTAATTATGAATTCCAATCTAAAGGTTGGCCATATAAAGATTGTAGAAAAGCCGGTTGCGGACGCAGTTGGAGCTGGCCTTGATGTAATGACCGCAAAAGGTGTTATGGTTGTTAATATCGGTGCAGATACGACAGAGATTTCGATCCTTTCCCTTGGTGGTATAGTTTTAAGTAAGTTGATACCGATTGGCGGTAATAAACTGGATGAAGCTATTAAGAACATTGTGAAAAGAAAATACAACCTTTATATAGGTGATAAGACAGCAGAGAGTATTAAGAAGAAATTGGCTTGTGCTATACCGCAAGTAGAAGCATCAGCAAAGGTATATGGCAGAGATGTTGTTACTGGTTTGCCTAAGGAAATGGAGGTTAGCTCCGATACCGTATATGAATCCATTCAAGAATATCTCTATACCATTATCGATTCCATTAAGATGATACTGGAACGTACACCACCTGAAATTGCATCCGACATCATTGATAGTGGTATCTATGTAACTGGCGGTTCTGCAAAGATTTTCTCTCTTGATGAACTAATTCATAAAGAAACGGAATTAAATATTAATATTTGCCCGGAAGCTTCAACTACCGTGGTTAGTGGTTTGGGTAAAATTATGGAAGATGCTAAGCTATCGTCACTGGCATCTCCCTTAAAAGCGAAGACATTCGTTAATTAATCGACTTGTCTTTTATATTGTATTAACTCCCCACATTTGCGTGTATCAGTAAATAATGTGAAAATGTATTTTTCACAAGGAAATTAGATGGTAATTTCCTTTGCAAACATGGTGTCTAGGCCCAATGTTTGCAAGCTTTAATGAAAGGCATGGTTATCTTAATGAGACGAAGGACAAAATTGCATATAAATCCAAAACATGTTCTTATTGCTGGAGTTATACTCTGTATCGCTATAGTAGGGATTTCATTTCGTTTTGGTGAACAGTTAAAGCCAGTAAGAGCAGCGGTTGGTAGCGTATTCACACCGATGCAAAAGGGTATCAATATCGTTGGTACATTTATATCTGATAAACTAGATAACTTTAAGAACATCAACGATTTATTAGCAGAAAATGAAGATCTAAAGCAGCAGATTAACATGCTTACCTATGAAAATAAGATGCTTCTCCAGGATAAGTATGAACTGGATGGATTGCGTGAATTATATGAATTAGATCAGAAATATTTGGATTATCCTAAAGTTGCAGCACGAGTAATAAGCAAGGACCCTGGAAATTGGTATAGTGTTTTTACCATTGACAAAGGGACAAAGGATGGCTTGGCTAAAGGCATGAATGTCATGGCCGGAAACGGGCTTGTAGGGATAATTACGGAATGCTATTATAATTATTCTATTGTTCGTTCAATTATTGATGATAAAAGTAATGTCTGGGGTATGTTTTTAAAATCCTCAGATGATTGTGTTGTCCAAGGGGATTTGCAACTTATGGATGAAGGAAAGATTCGTGTTGAGCTTATTAGTAGAGATGCTGAAATTATGGACGGATATGAGGTTGTAACCTCCCATATTAGTCCAAACTTTCATCAGGGTATCCTAATTGGATATATCAGTAATATTGAATTAGATTCCAGTAATATGACTAAATCAGCATATCTAACACCAGCGGTTGATTTTGACCATCTGGAAGAAGTACTGATAATAACAGAATTAAAAGAGCAACCACAATTAAAAGAACCTCCTACAGATACGGAGGTTACAATTGATGTAGATGCGCTTGCAGAAACTGATGAAGATACAGATACTTTAATCGATGAGGAAAATCAAGTAGATGTAAATTCAGATACAGCATCAGATGAAGATACCAATACAGGAGATTACGATACGGAAATTGGTAATGATGCTACAACGAATTCGGATGTAACAGAATAATGAAAAGCGGGTAATAATGTGAAGAGAATAATTGTTTATTTTTTAGAAATTATAATATTGTTTGTTATCCAAACCTCTACATTCCATTATTTTGGTTTGGCTAATATTATGCCAAACCTGCTGCTTATATTGGTTGTTTCAACTGCTTATATGCGGGGAAGAATGACCGGTC
The DNA here is from genome assembly GCA_012523925.1 of Clostridiales bacterium. Taxonomy (GTDB): domain Bacteria; phylum Bacillota; class Clostridia; order Lachnospirales; family Lachnospiraceae; genus Mobilitalea. Next base: position 8,845 of record JAAYSQ010000144.1, on the reverse strand, counting down.
TTGGAATCGGTTTTTTCACCGGACTACTGGTGGATATTGTCTATGGTGAATTGATTGGATTATATGCCTTTATATATATGATTATTGGATATTTCATGGGCTATGCGAACAAAATCTATTCCAATGATGACTATACTTTACCAATCTTCTTTGTTGCTGTGAGTGATTTTGTTTATGGCTTTTTTTATTACATCTTTGGATTTCTTCTTAGAGGTCGCTTGAATCTTCTATTTTATATGAGAAGAATCATATTACCGGAAATCATTTATACCGTTGCAGCCTCTGTTTTTCTTTATAAAATATTGAATATTATTAACAACCGATTGGATCGTATAGAAATTGAGGGGGAATAAGCGTGCTCGACGTTTTTCTAGACTATATTAAAAAATTATTGAAATCAAGACTTTTTCCCATTGCGCTTATTTTTGTTTGCTTATTTAGTGTTTTGGTTTATCGTTTATTTGAACTTCAAATTGTAGAAGGATCTATAATAGCAGAAGAGACTAGTTATAAAGGAATTAAAAATCGTGAAATTAAAAGTACCCGCGGTAATATTTATGACCGTAATGGGAAACTTCTAGCTTCCAACATTCTTTCCTATTCCGTTATGATGGAAGATAGTTCAGCTATAACTTCAAATGAACAGAGAAATGCGATTATTTTCGATTTAATTAATATTATTGAAAAAAACGGTGATACCTTAGATAATGAATTCTACATCATACAAAATAAAAATGGTGAATTTGAATTTACGGTAGAAGGAACTGCCTTAAATCGTTTTAAAAAGAATGCTTTTGCTTATCTTATAGAGGATAATGAATTAACGGATGAACTAATGAATGCAACTGCAGAAGAGGTATATGAGTTTTTAAGGAAGGGTACCGGTGATAATTATACGCATATGTTTGGTATATCTGATGATTATACGGTCGAAGAGACGTTAAAAATCATGAGTATTCGTTATGCCTTATTCTGTAATTATCCAAAGTATCTTCAGATTACTGTTGCATCAAATGTTAGCGAAGAAACCGTTGCAGAGGTGCTGGAGGAAAGCGCTAACTTGCCAGGTGTTGAAATCAAGAAGCAGACACAAAGATATTACCATGATAGCTTATATTTCGCGCATATCTTAGGTTATACGGGTCTAATCAGCGCTACCGAGTTAGAAGAGTTTGATGATGGTTCAGGCTATTATAACTACACAGATTTTGTAGGTAAGTCCGGACTGGAAAAAGAATATGAAAGCTATCTATCTGGTACCAAAGGAAGCGAAGTTGTAACCGTTGGTACATCTGGTAAAGTAATTGGAGCCATCGACCGTATTGACCCGGTTGCAGGAAATGATGTCTATCTATCCATAGATAGTAAATTGCAAAAAGATATATATCATATTATGGAGAAAGAAATTGCTAGTATTTTAATTGATAAAATTCGTCCAGATATGAACTATGGTACCAAGGGAGAAAGTGCTAGTAATATTCTTACACCGATTTATGAGGTATATTTCGCTCTTATTAATAATAATGTCATAGATATTAATCAATTTGAAGATAAGGATGCTTCAGATTTAGAAAAGCAAGTATATAGTAAATATCAAGCATCACTCGAGAATGTTTTTAATCAATTGGATAGCTTATTGGATTTCAATAACACCATAACCAACGATAAGACTGGTGATATGGAAGATTTTTTGGACTATTTTTATAAGATTCTAAAGAATAATAATATTCTTCTAAGCAAGGAAATCCCAGAGGATGACCCTGTTTACCGTGATTATGTTAATGATCGCGTGAGTCTTAGACAATTCATCCTTCATGCAATTGCTAATAATTGGATTGATTTATCACTCTTAGATATAGGTGAAGAATATTACAGTGCAGAGGAGCTTTATAATCGTCTTATTAGCCATGTTAAAGAAATTCTAAAAAAAGATGGTACATTTAAGAAGATGATTTACAGAAACTTAATTTTTTCTTATAAATTGTCAGGAACTGAAATTTGTCTTTTATTATTTGATCAAGGTGTGATAGAATATAATAAGGATGATATTAGTCGATTACAGAATGGCCACATTTCTGCATACCAATTTATTATTAATAAATTGACTTCATTGGAAATCACTCCGGCTATGTTAGCTTTGGAACCCTATAGTGGTTCGGTTGTTGTTACAGATGTTAATACCGGAGATGTTTTAGCCATGGTGACATATCCAAGCTATGATAACAATAAAATGGCGAATAAAGTGGATGCTGACTATTTTAATAGGCTACGTATTGATCGTACCGATCCCTTCTTAAATCGACCTGTTCAACAAAAAGTCGCGCCAGGATCTGTTTATAAGATGGTTGCAGCCATTGCTGCACTTGAGGAAGGTGTCGTTACCCCTTATGAAAAGATACGAGACTTGGGTATCTTTGAAAAGGTGACACATGCTCCTAAATGTCATATTCACCCTGGATCTCATGGTATGGTTGATGTCGTTGATGCCTTAAAAGTATCTTGTAACTATTATTTTTATGAAGCCGCTTATCGTATGAATATTGATAGTAACGGTAGTTATGATGATCAGTTAGGGCTTAAGAAGTTGGCAAAATATGCTTCTATGCTAGGTTTAGATAAACCATCTGGTGTAGAACTACCAGAATATAATCCTCAAATCTCCGATGTTGACGCTATTCGTTCATCCATTGGTCAAGGAACCAACGATTTTACCGCAGCACAATTATCCAAGTACGTTTCAACAATTGCTACTCGAGGCAAATCTTATGATCTTACATTATTAGAGAAGATTGTTGATAAGGATGGTAATGTTGTGGTCGATAATAAACCAAAACTTGATAAGGACCTAACTAGCATTAAAGCTTCTACTTGGGATAGTGTTCAACAAGGTATGTTTGCAGTTGTAAATACCACTAGAGGATCCGTTCACAATTCCGGTCTATATAGAAATATGGGAGTTACTGTAGCTGCGAAAACAGGAACTTCTCAGATTAGTTTAAATGTTCCTAATAATGCAGTCTTTGTTTCCTATGCTCCATTTGAGAAACCGGAGATTTCCATAACTACAATCATTCCGAATGGACATACCTCTGGAAATGCTTCTGAACTAACCAGAGATATATATAAATTATATTTTGAACTAGAGGATCGCAACAAATTAGTGGACAGCGCCGTTACTTTGCCAGAAAATAGTACAGAGGCTTTTTCGGATTAGATAAGCTTATAAATGCATAAAGGCCTGGTAAAGATTGTAACTGGAGGTTATAATGAGTACAGTAAATAATGCAGTAATGATTAAAGGAAATAAATATGGTATCATTGTCGTATTGAGTCCTGATGAAAAATTTGATACATTAAAGAAATTAGTTGCAGATAAATTCAAAGAGTCTAGTAAGTTTTTTGAAAATGCAAAAATGGCAATTAGTTTTGAAGGACGCAATTTAACTAATGAAGAACAAAGAGAAATCCTTGATATTATTGAAGAGAATACGGATATGCACATCGTATGTGTGATTGACAATGATAAAGAAAAGGAAGAGCTTTTTCGTAAAACTTTAGAGCAAAAACTAATGGAATTGGAAAACAATACTGGACAATTCTATAAGGGCATCCTGCGTTCAGGTGCATCTCTTGAATTCGAAACGAGTGTGGTTATTATTGGAGATGTTAATAATGGTGCAAGAGTAGTTTCCAAAGGAAACATTATTGTACTAGGATCACTAAAAGGGACTGCTTTTGCTGGAGCTACCGGTAATACCAATTCCTTTGTTGTAGCACTGGACATGCGCCCCACTCAAATCCGGATTGCAGATTCCATTGCTCGATCTCCTGATAAGCCAATAAAAGAAGCGAGCAAGGAGACAAAAATTGCTTTCTTGGAAGATGGTAATATTTATATTGAACCGCTAAACAAAAGTGTCCTTCAGGATATCAACTTATAATAGGCGGTACAACAATTTCTTTTATAAATATAAGATTCAGAAGATAAAGACTTCATACTACATGTATTGTTAATTGCATTACCTTATAAATTTAATAGAATTCTAATTTCATATCTTTATTAATTGCAATAACAATGAAGGATATATCTTCTAATAAGCAGGAGGTGAATTCCTCTTAAGTAGGAGGAACTTAAAAATGGGTGAAGTTATTGTAGTAACATCAGGAAAAGGCGGCGTTGGAAAAACAACTTCCACAGCCAATATTGGAACCGGTTTAGCAATGCTGGAGAAAAAAGTAGTATTAATTGATACAGATATCGGCTTAAGAAATTTGGATGTTGTTATGGGTTTAGAGAATCGGATTGTATATAATCTGGTTGACGTTATTGAAGGTAATTGCAGAATTCGTAATGCATTAATTAAGGACAAGCGTTATCCCAACTTATATCTGTTACCATCTGCTCAGACAAGGGATAAGACCTCGGTTAATCCTGAACAGATGAGTAAACTCTGCGATGAATTGAAAGAAGAATTTGATTACATACTAATGGACTGCCCAGCTGGAATTGAGCAAGGGTTTAAGAATGCCATTGCAGGAGCTGACAGAGCACTAGTAGTTACCACACCTGAAGTTTCCGCTGTAAGAGATGCGGATCGAATTATTGGTTTGTTAGAAGCCAACGAAGTGGACCAAACTCATCTCATCGTGAATCGCCTACGTATGGATATGGTCAAACGTGGAGATATGATGTCCAGTGAAGATGTGTGTGAGATTCTTGCAGTTGATTTAATTGGTGTCGTTCCTGATGATGAAAACATCGTTATTTCAACCAACCAAGGTGAACCATTGGTAGGCTCCGACACCATGGCTGGACGAGCTTATATGAATATTTGTAGGAGAATTGTTGGTGAAGATGTTCCGTTTTTAGATCTTAATGAAAAAAACAACATCTTCAGTAAGCTGTTTGGTAAACGTAGAAAGTATTAGGGGGGTGGCATAAATGGGTTTATTAGACTATTTTAAAAGACGTGGAACCGGTAGTATTGCTAAGGATCGTCTAAAACTTGTATTAGTATCTGATCGAGCAGGATGCTCACCGGAGATCATGGAACAAATAAAGAATGATATCATTGCAGTGATATCCAAGTATATTGAAATCGACCAAGAAGGTTTGGATATTAAGATAACACAGACAGACTCTGAAACCCACAATGGAAGTGTGCCTGCGTTATTTGCCAATATTCCAATCAAAGACATGAAGGGCTCGAAGAAGTAAGGATGAATACACTATGTTCAATTTTAAACAGTATGATTTTAAGCGATATAATTTTTCTTTACTCACTGTTGTAACTCTATTAGTGAGTATCGGTTTGTTTTTAATCAAACAAGTACAGTTAGAGGGTGAGAATTTATTTCAAAAGCAATTGGTCGGTTTAGCATTAGGACTAGTTGTTGCTTTAGTTGTCTCGATTATTGATTATCATTTTATATGTAAATTTTATATAATTTTATATGTTATCAATCTAATTTTGTTAATTATGGTTAAACTATTTGGTAAGACAATTAATTACGCGACACGATGGCTTGAAATAGGTGGAAAAAATGGTATTCAATTTCAGCCATCTGAACTGAGTAAAATAATTCTAATCCTGTTCCTCGCTAAACTGTTTACAATATTTGAACATAAGATTAATAATTTCTTTTTTATTATCTTTGCTGTTATCGCAACGGGAATACCAACCTACCTAATCCTGACACAGACGGATTTATCGACTAGCATGGTTATTATGTTTACCTTTGCAATGATGATCTTTGCTGCAGGTCTTAGTTGGAAAATTATATTGCCGATTTTAGCGGTTGGAGTACCAGCTTTTGCAGTGATTTTTTGGTACGTTCAACAGGATTACCAGGTTTTACTGACAGAAACCCAACAGCAACGAGTGCTTTCAATTTTACATCCTGAGCAGTTTCCGGCAATCATGTATCAACAAGATAACTCCATTCAAGCAATAGGGTCTGGTCAATTATATGGAAAGATATTTGATGTTTCTGAGGTACGTGGCTATAACTATGTACCAATATCAGAAAGTGATTTTATCTTCTCTGTAGCAGGAGAAGAGTTGGGATTTATCGGCAGTTGTTTTATTATCCTACTATTTGCAATCATTATCTATAAAGCTTTAAAAGCGGGTAAAAATGCACCGGATCGTATGGGAATGCTAATTGGTGTAGGAATTGCTTCAATGTTTATGTTCCAGGTATTTGTCAACATTGGTGTAGCTACTGCAATATTGCCCAATACCGGTATCCCGCTTCCTTTCCTAAGTTACGGGCTAAGTGGTCTTTTAAGTTACATGATTTCGATAGGATTAATTCTTAACATTAGTATTCAAAACAAACATAATACAAAAGGTAATAAAAGTAATAAAGGTGATATCCGTCTAAAATAAAAAACTGAAATTCAGTTCTTTTATAAGTAATTTTATATTTAAAAATACACTACCACAATTCATCTTAGGTGGAAATAAGAACCACTGTTTACGAAATGACATGCATTATTATAGCAATCTATTGTAATAACGCTGATTGTGGTAAATAAAAAATAACAGGGGGTTGAAAATATGAATATTGGAATGATCGCCCATGACGCTAAGAAAAAGTTGATGCAGAATTTCTGCATTGCTTATCGTGGTATTTTAAGTAAGAATACACTTTTCGCCACTGGAACAACGGGACGTTTAATCGAAGAAGTAACAAATTTATCTGTTCATAAATATCTAGCAGGACATTTAGGTGGTGAACAGCAATTTGGTTCTCAGATAGCACACAATCAACTTGATTTAGTCATCTTTTTAAGGGATCCTCTCACAAAGAAATCCCATGAACCAGATATCAATAATATTTTTCAATTGTGTGATAAGCACAATATTCCTCTAGCTACTAATCTTGCGACAGCAGAACTTTTGATCAAAGCTTTGGACCGTGGAGATTTAGACTGGCGAGAGTTATATAAGGCTTAATATAGGTTCGGCTTCTTACCATGACAAGAAGAAATGGTTTTATCTTGTCATAAAGTAAAGGAGAGAATAAATTCAAATGAAAAATAAATTAATTAGTTTAATATTACTTGCATGCCTTTCTTTCGGCGGATGTCAAAAAACCTCCGGGGAAATGCTTGCCTTTAAAGAAATGAAAGCTTCCTCTGGTTTTACATTTGATAGCCAGTTAATGGAGGCTGATTTCTTTGCTAAGAATCTTGCAATAATTAGCGAAGAAGAAAACTATACAGAGGATACGTTAGGATCTTCAGAAGCAAGTTTACTCATTGATATTACAAATAATGAAATCATTCACGCAGATAATGTTTATGAAAAGCTTTATCCTGCCAGTCTTACCAAACTTATGACAGCCCTAATTGTATTACGTTATGGTGAATTAACGGATTTGGTTACAGTAAGCTATAATGCATCTCATATTACTGAGAGTGGCGCTAAACTTTGCGGATTTAAAGAAGGGGATATAGTATCCCTTGAAGCTTTGCTTAATGCACTTCTAATATATTCTGGTAATGACGTAGGAATTGCAATTGCTGAACATATTGGTGGCAGTGAAGAAGGATTCGCTAAAATGATGAATGAGGAAGCCAAAAAAATAGGTGCTGTTCATTCGAATTTTGTGAATGCTCATGGTCTTCATGATGATAACCATTACACTACAGCTTACGATCTCTATCTTATTTTTAATGAATTAATTCCGTATGATACCTTTCTTTCTATCATAAATACACCATCTTATACCGTTACTTATACAGATAAGGACGGTAATAATTTGGAGAAAACCTTTGCTACAACGAATCGATATCTAAATGGTAAAACTGATTTGATTGAACACCTTGAAATTATTGGTGGGAAAACTGGTACTACATTTAAAGCTGGTAATTGCTTGATATTATTATCTAAAGATAATAGTGCGCAATACATATCTCTAATACTTAAAGCTTCCAGTGGAGATCAGCTATATTCCGAAATGTCACAAATATTATCCACTATTACCGAATAATCAAACTCCTGAACATGGTTAATTGCATTTCCTCTAAATTTATTTGTAATTCTCCTTAAATACTATAGGAAATAGCTAAAAATTAACTTTATTTTGATTTGTGAATTAAATATCATTTTCTTTGTTAATAATATTAACTAAGAATGGAATTTAATAGTTGTCTTTATAATATAATTGTACTATAATTAAATTACAAGGAACTAATTTCTATACAAATAGTACAAAAATATTTGGCATAGCAAATTTAACGTTGCGCCCATCATAAGGAGGAGATTACAATGATACAGATTATTTCTGGTGAAAAAGGTAGGGGTAAGACAAAAATCCTTATCGAGAAAGCTAATAACGAAGCGAAAGCTGCACACGGAAACATTGTTTATCTTGACAAAAGCAACAAGCATATGTACGAACTAAGTAATAAGATACGATTGGTTAATGTACAGGATCATTTTATTAGCAATTATAGTGAATTTCTAGGTTATATTGATGGTATCATATCATGTGATCATGATCTGCAAGCTGTATTTCTTGATAGTTTCTTAAAAATCGCCTATATAAGCAATAATGAAATATTAGAGGAAGTGTTAGGTAAGCTTTCTAAAATGTCTGATCATTTTAAGGTCGACTTTATTATAAGTTTATCTAGAAATTATGATCAACTACCAGAAAGTATTCAGAAGTATGTAACGGTATCCTTGTAAATCCTAATATTTTTTAGATTAAACTTATATTTTTTATAAATTTAATATCCATATTAAAACATATACATGAGGGTATAGAAAAAGATTTTCTTCCAACAAGTTATTTCGGAAGAAAATCTTTTCAATACCCTCATTTTAATTCT
>JAAYSQ010000022.1 GCA_012523925.1 Clostridiales bacterium | reverse complement strand
GGTTTAACGCACATATTTGGGGCTTGTAAAAGAAAATATAAAAAGGTATAGTAAAGGTGTGAATTCTATTAACATATCTTTGGTGAACTCCATCTTTATATTTCCTACAGTAAAGTTACGCAATCAATATATAAATATTATATTGTGAATATGCCGATGTTATTATATAATTTAAGTATATATTATACTATTTTGTAATATCATGTAATTGTTTGACAAACAGGGGAGGTGTTTCAATGGCCGAATCATTACTAAAAAGAATTGCAATCCAAAGTGTAACGGTTATGCTTCTAGTGATAACCCTGTCTTATACTATTCAAAGGTATCAATTAATTACAATAGAAGCCAGTGATAAGCTAATAAATAATACAATGGAAAATCTATCACCAAACACGTATCTATCTAGTGAGGATGCCATAGAGGAATTATCTAACCAGTCGACGAACGATGATCATACACTCTTTCAAGGGGTTATGGAAGATGTGGATGTAAATATTATTAGTCATCTAAGTGATCGCTACCTTATTATCAAAAAGCCAGAAGGGAGTGCTCTTTCACTTACTTTGGAAGATTTGTATCTTACAAGGAGTATCCGAATAAATATTAATGGTCTTTCCAATGATGATATAAGTAGTGGAATGATTGGGCGCGTACATAATGATGAACTATTCACTGGAGAACCGGATTTTATCGAGTATACGACATTTAAAACTGATACGACGGATGATGTAACGGAGCCGGTAATCACAAAGGATTATGGAAATGATATCATCCACGGGATTACAATCGATACTTTATATGATGAAGAACAGGAAAAATACAGAGCAGAAATTATGTTGGAACTTGATAATGTGTATGTACATAACTTACAGGAAGATGATAACTTTTATTATATAGATCTTAATTTTCCTAGGGATGTATACGACAAAATTCTAGTTATTGATGCTGGACACGGTGGGAAAGATGCAGGAGCACTCTCGAAAGATGAGAAATATTATGAGAAAGATTTTAATTTGGATATATTATTACATTTAAAAGAAAAATTAGATCAAGAAGACATTAAGGTATATTATACAAGGCTATCGGATGAGAAGTTGTTTCTAAGACCAAGGGTTAATCTAGCCAATGCCGTGGATTGTGATTTTTTTATTAGTATTCATTGTAATGCTAGTACAGCTAGTGGTCCCAACGGTACTGAAATACTTTACTATGATAGGGAATTTGAAGGTATCAAATCAAAAGATTTAGCACAAATTATATCTACAGAACTTGGGAAGACCATTTCGATTAAAAATAGAGGGTTGGTGCAAAAAAAGGATAATGAAATTTTTATCTTGAAAAATGCGATAGTTCCTGCCATTATAATAGAAGTTGGTTATCTGACAAATAATAATGACATGATTTATTTAAGCAATAGTGAACACAGGAAGGCTGCAGCAGAAGGGATCTATAACGGCATTATGACCGCATATGAGACTCTAAAGATGAAAGATTAGCTTTTGGATAGACTTGCAGGCTCAAAGACTTCAAAGAAAGGCATGAAATCTAAAATGAATAAAATTATATTTGCAACATCCAATGAAGGCAAGATGGATGAAATTAGAGATATATTAAAAGACATGAATATAGAGTTATTATCCCTAAAAGATCTTGGTTTAAATCCTGATATTAATGAAAACGGTAAGAGTTTTGAAGAGAATGCAATTATAAAGGCGAAAGCCGTAATGGAGATGACCGGGGAAATGGTTCTTGCGGACGATTCTGGACTAGAAGTTGATTACCTAGATAAGGCCCCTGGGATTTATTCTGCAAGATTTCTAGGTGAAGATACGCCGTATTCTATTAAAAACCAATATATCATTGACAAATTGAAAAATGCGCAAGGAAATGATCGTAGTGCAAGGTTTGTATGCGTGGTAGCCTTAGCTATGCCTAAAGGGGATATAATAACACGTAGCGGTATTATCGAAGGCTATATAGCGAATAAAATAAGTGGAGTTGGTGGTTTTGGATATGATCCGATCTTTTATGTTCCAGAATACAAGTGTACCACTGCGGAGTTGCCTTTCGAGCATAAAAACAAAATCAGTCATAGAGGAATTGCTTTAAACGCAATGAAAAAAGTTCTAATGCAATATATACAGTAATGAAACCGGGTGAATGGCTATGAAAATACTTATCGTAAGTGATACACATGGAAGAGAACAATATCTATTTGAAACATTACAAAAGGTTCAGCCAATTGATTTAATGCTTCATTTAGGTGATTTTGAAGGCGGAGAAGAGGATATTCGTGCAATTGCTAACTGTCCAGTTGAATTCGTCTCCGGGAATAATGATTTTTTTACAAGAGTTCCAAAAGAAAAAATATTATCTTTGGGGAAATACTCAATTATGATGACCCATGGACATCTCTATTCAGTTAATTATAGTACAAGTGTAATATTGGAAAAAGCAAAAAGAAGTGGTGTAGATATTGTCATGTACGGTCATACCCATTCCCCAGTTATTAAATTTGTTGATGGTATATGGGTAATCAATCCGGGGAGTATATCCTTGCCAAGGCAAGAAGGAAGAGTACCAACCTATATTATTATGGACATTGATTCTAAGGGAGAAGTCCATTTTACACTAAATTATGTTAAGAATAGTAAATGGTAAAAAATTCTTTCAAAAAAGTTTAAAAAAGTTGTTGACAATAGTAGAATGCTATTATATAATAAATCTTGCGTCACGGAGATAACGAAAAACAAAAAACGATGTGAGGCAGCACACAAAGAAATTATTGTAGTATTCATGTACAAGATGTGGTATACTACCAATAGTAATCGGGGTGTGGCTCAGTTTGGCTAGAGCGCTTGATTTGGGATCAAGAGGCCGCAGGTTCGAATCCTGTCACCCCGACTTAGAAACTAATAGTAACAAATTGGTTTCTGAAAGCAAGATGAATAATATATACAGTTAATACACAGAATAATTTAATAGAAATTATATGCGGGTGTAGTTCAATGGTAGAACACTAGCCTTCCAAGCTAGATACGTGGGTTCGATTCCCATCACCCGCTTGCTATATGG
>JAAYSQ010000143.1 GCA_012523925.1 Clostridiales bacterium | reverse complement strand
TTGAATGTCTCTAGAACCTCTATGTGTAGAGAATTGACTAGAATGAAGGATGAGGGCTTAATAGATTTTTATGGGAGAAGCTTTAAGATATTGGATCGGGAGAGGCTGGCTAAGTGTTTGGAGTAGGGCTTAAGATATATACAAGCTGAAACAATTTGTTATAATGATACTGTTATAAATATTATAAAATTGAAAAAAGCAAACAGTCATTTATATATATATAGAAATATAGGAGGAATGTATAATGAGCATTACTACAAAAGATTTGGCTCGAATTTGCGGGGTATCGAGAACAACAGTGACCCGGGCATTACATGGCACAGGTAGAATCAGTCAGAAAACCAAAGAAAAAATTTTAAAAGCAGCAAAGGAATATGACTATCATCCGGATCTTGTAGCTAGAAGTCTTGTAAAGGGAAAGTCTATGAATATTGGGGTTATTGTTGTAGACTTAAGGAATCAATATTTTCCGATTATGATAAATGCAATGGAGAATTGTGCTAAAAAGCATAAATACTTATTAAACATAACCTTACATGAAGGGGATAAACAGATAGAATTAGATTTAATTAAAACGTTAGTAGGTCACAGGGTAGATGGACTGATTATTTCTAGTATTAATGAAGGTGAGGAGTTTGAAACTATGCTAGAGAATCTGTCTATTCCTGTTGTTATGATTGGACATGAGCAGGCTAAAAATATCCCTTGTGTAGGAACAAATGAGAAGTTGGCGACAACGGAGGCAACTGAGTATGTGATTAGCAAAGGTTATGAAAAAATAATATTTGTATTGCCACCTTTGTTAAATGGACAGGATGAGATTGGACGTGGACATAGGCAACGTCTTACAGCCTTTAAAGAATGTATGGAGAAAAATTCAGATATAAAATATGATGTTATATGTAACGAGCATTATGAAAAAAAGGCAGAAGAAATTGTTCGTAAATCGAAGGAGAAAACAGCCTTTATTTGTTCTGGTGATATTTTTGCTTTTAATATTATGAATGAATTAGAAAAAAAAGAACTATATGCCCCTAATAATTATGGAATTATGGGATTTGATAACCTGAAAATTTTCAAAGCTAGACCTCCATATCTTACTTCAGTAGATAATAATATTGAAGAAATTGGTGAGCAAGCGATGGAATTGTTAATAGATATGATACAAACAAAAGCAAAGAAAGAGAGCCGTATCATTCAACATTCAATTGTGCAAGGTGAAACTATTTAGCTAGTAATCATCGGGTTTGTGAACAGAGTGGAGAGGGTGGAAGTGTCCGTTTTTTCAAAATGAAAAATTCACCTATGACCTTCTATATTTGGTTTGTATTAAATAGATCTTTTTAAATGGATGGTTTGATATTTAATAGTGATGAGTGTAATGCTATTTCATTTGCAGATTTGGGTATTATGCTCATTTTTTATTGTTTTCACCATATAATGAAGTACTTTTTTAGTTTCAGTTAAGAAAGTTTGCCAATAAAAAGAAAAAAATATTGACAATATATTATATATAAGATATATTATATTTATAAAAGCGTTCTCGTGTACGCAAAATAGTTACTTTTAATTTTGTCTGATAAATAATTGTACATGAGTGATGCTTTATATTATTAAAGTATGCGTGCACGTGTACTCAACAAAACCAAAGTAGTTAGTTGAAGAACATTTCACAGGGCTAAAAGTATAGGTGTACTTTTTGCCCAAAGATTTTAGCCTACAAAACAGGCAGAATGGAGGTTTCTATGAGGAAAATCAAAAAAATTATGGCTATTTTATTAAGTGTAATAATGGTAGCCGGAGCACTTACAGGCTGTAATAGTAAAGCACCTGTATCAACTGATGATAACAAATCAAATAGTCAGACAAAAGATTCCGACTCAGATAAGGGAAATGAAACCAATAAGAATTCAACAAAAGATTCAAGCAAGAAAGAGATTACTATTCAGTTCTGGAATGCCTTTACTGGTTCTGACGGTGATATTCTTAGAGAAATAGTAAACAGATTTAATAAAGAAAATGAAGATGGTATTAAGATTGAAATGGACATAATGCCGGGTTCCACTCTTGTTGAAAAATTGGCACCAGCCATTACAACAGGAACAGCACCTGCTATGATTTTAGCGGGAAATATGGATGTAGTTAATTATTCAAAAACTGGATCCATTCTACCCATGACTGATTTTTTTGATATCACAGAAGCAGATAAAAGTGATTTTACCGCTGCGTCCTTAGAAAGTTTACAATATGATGGCGAACAAATGATGATTCCAATGCAGTGGTTTACACAGTACCTATATTACAACAAGGATCTTTTCGAGGCAGCAGGGCTTGATCCGGAAACACCTCCGAAAACATGGGAAGAGGTAAAGGAATTTGCAGCAATGATAACAAACCCTGATAAGAATGTATTTGGTGTGGGATTACCTGTAAGTGGTGCAGTACCCTGGTTTAGCTCCTTGTTCTTATCCAATGGTGGAGAGATTCTGGATGTAGAAAATAAAAAATCTCTATTAGATAATGAAGCAAATCTAAAATCCTTACAGTTTATACAAGAGATTGTTAATGCTGGATATTCACCAAAGGGATCTACTGGTGCTGATTTAGACAATCTTATGATGGCGGATCAACTAGGCATGGTAATAAATGGACCATGGATGGTAAACGGGTTAAGAGAAAATGAGATTAACTTTGGTGTTGCTCCACTTCCCGCTGGCACTAAGGGTGTCGTTGGTATAGCCGAGGTTACCGGTTTTGCTATTACCAAGGGAATAACGGAGGAAGAAAAAGCTGCTGCCTACAAATTTATAGAATACTGGAATACAACTGAAATTTGCAAAGAATGGTCTATGAGAAATGGTTTCCCTCCATACCTTGCTTCTGTTGCAGCAGATCCTGAAGTGCAAGCAGATCCAATTGTTAGTGTCTTTTCAGCGGTAAAAGATTACGGTCAGGCCTTTGGTACCGGGCTAGCATCTGCAGCTGTCATTAATGGTGATGCATTATTCCCTATGATAGAAAATGTTGTAGCAGGTAATGACTGTCAAGAAGAATTAAAGAAAGCTTCAGAAAAAATTGATGAATTGTTAGCGGCCGACTAAGGTATAAAAGTTAATTGGTTTTGATTTAAATTAGGGTGTTGTAAACATCAGTAGATAAGAGTACATAGATTTCCATGCATTTATAGCATAAGACACATTGAGAGAATACTGATTTTACAACACCTATTAAATTATATTTTAGGTTTACATTATAAGAAAATGGAAGGAGACATATGTTGAAACGGATCGGTGCATATTGGAACAAACCTTCAAAAGCAGCCTACTTATTTATCTTGCCCTCCTTAATAACCTTGTTTCTATTTGCTGTTATACCCTTATGTGGCTCTATTATCATAGGTTTTATGGATTTGGATATTTATTTTTCAGTATCTGAATTTGCAGGATTTAATAATTTTATAAAAGCAGTAAACGATGCACGGTTTTGGAATGCCCTAAAAAACACAGCAGTTTTTGCTTTAGTAGAGGTTCCAATTCAAATAATAATAGGGCTTTTGGTGGCGAATGCAGTTGCCTCTACATCATTTTTTAGTAAATTTTCTAGAACAATCTTTTTCCTGCCTGTTGTATGCTCTATGGCAGCAGTGGGCATAATGTGGAATATTTTATTGGACGGAACTATTGGTTATGTACCTTATGTATTAAAAAAATTCGGTTTAGAGGGAATGACATTTTTTCGAGATCCTAAAATGGCAATGGGTACAGTAATAGCGATGACTGCTTGGAAAAATTTTGGATATACTATGTCCATTTTAGTGGTAGGAATCCAAGGTATTTCAACCAGTTATTATGAAGCCGCAAGAATTGATGGAGCATCAAAGGTAAAGCAATTTTTCTATATTACAATTCCTTGTTTAGCTTCCAATTTAGGCTTTTGTTTGATAACTAATTTAATTGGTTCATTACAAGTATTTGATCAGGTATATGTAACAACGCAAGGCGGACCACAGTACAAAACAGAAACATTAGTGCAATACATATACAAAACAGCTTTTTCCCATCCCTTTAATTTAGGGTATGCCTCTTCTATGTCTGTACTATTGCTAATCTTCATACTGTTATTGTCGTTCCCAATATATAAGAAGGTATTTATGCCAAAGGAGAGCTGATTGTTATGAAAATGAAATTTACCCGAGAAAACATAATCTTAGGGTTGATCAAATATATTACGTTAGGATTATTAATTGTTCTTGTTCTTTTTCCGCTGGTATGGTTGTTTGCCGGAGCCTTTAAGGTGGAGAAACAAATATTATCCTACCCGCCAACTATTTTTGGAACAAAACATACACTTAAATCTTTTACAAGAATATTTCAAAGCATACCAATGGGAACATACCTTAAGAATACGATTATCTTCTCTATTGGTTCCACTGCACTAGCACTTTTTTTTGATTCTTTAGCAGGATATGCATTTGCAAGGTTGAGGTTTCGAGGTAAAAACTTTTTATTTATTGCTATATTGCTAACTATGATGGTCCCATATCAGGTTATGATGATTCCTTTATTTCTTGAAACACATTTTATGGGGATTCTGAACACCTACCGGGGATTAATACTTCCCAAGATGACATCTGCTTTTGGTATTTTTATGATAAGATCTTATTTTTCACAGCTTCCTAAGGATCTAGAGGAGGCAGCTAGAGTAGACGGATTAAACGAGGCTGGAATATTTTTTAAAATTATGGCGCCATTAGTTAAACCAGGCATGATGACACTAGGAATCTTCCATTTGATGAACTCATGGAATGATCTTTTGTATCCACTTATGATGACCAGTGA
The DNA here is from genome assembly GCA_012523925.1 of Clostridiales bacterium. GTDB lineage: Bacteria > Bacillota > Clostridia > Lachnospirales > Lachnospiraceae > Mobilitalea. Next base: position 2,020 of record JAAYSQ010000143.1, on the reverse strand, counting down.
TGTTAAAATGAGGACACTTTCCGCTGGCCTTGCTCTTTTTGTAGGTGAAAGAGCAACGACATATTATGGGCCACAATTAGCAGGTGCTGTTATTTCTGTAGTACCCTTGTTAATATTATATATTTTCTTTCAGAAGTATTTTGTAGCTAGCGTAGCGACTTCAGGTATTAAAGAATAATGAAAAGGATGGATAATGATGAATAAAGCACAGGTGATATTTGATAAAGATTTTGTAATAGGGGAAGTTGATCGAAGGTTATATGGATCTTTCATAGAACACATGGGGAGATGTATGTATGGTGGGATTTATGAACCTAAACATGAGAGTGCTGATGAACAGGGATTCCGAAATGATGTGAAAGAGTTAATAAAAGAATTGGGAGTTACCGCTATTCGTTATCCAGGAGGTAACTTCGTTTCTGGCTATGATTGGAAAGATGGTATAGGACCAAAAGAGAAACGTCCTGCAAGAAAAGAAATGGCTTGGAACGTTATTGAAACCAATGAAGTTGGAACGAATGAATTTGCCAAATTGTTAAAAGATATGGATGTTGAACTTATTATGGCGGTCAATTTAGGTACAGGAACTATAAAAGAGGCAGGAGAGTTTATCGATTATTGTAATACAGATCAGGGTACCTACTGGAGTGATTTAAGAAGAGAGCATGGAAGTATAGAACCCCATAAGATTAAATGTTGGTGTCTTGGAAATGAAATGGATGGAGAATGGCAAATAGGTATGCTAACTGCCCAAGAATATGCAAGAAAAGCAAAAGAAGCATCTAAAATAATGAAGTGGATGGATCCTTCCATAGAATTAATCGTCTGTGGTACCTGCACTAATGAGGAAGGACATAAATGCTTTGGGGAATGGGATCGTGTAGTATTGGAGGAGACCTACGATTATGTTGATTATATCTCTCTTCATAGATATTATAACTATGATCCAAGCAAACAATTATTTTATAAAATGCATGACGACATAATGGATATCCCTTACTTTTTTAAGGATCTACAAAATTACCTTGACACGATAAAAAATGTCGCTGATTTTGTAAAAGGTAAGTTACGAAAGGATAAAGAGATATTTATCTCCTTTGATGAATGGGGAGTAATCACCAATACGAGTGCTATTCCTGGTGGGACTGCTCAGGAATATGGTTACGCAAATTTTCGTTTACTGGATGCTGTTATTTATGGAGGAATATTATGTACATTCTTAAATAATGTTGATAAAGTAAAAATCGCTTGCCAGTCTTTACTGGTAAATGAAGGTGGCATGATATCTACGGATCCGAATGGAAAGGCGATACGCCAAGCTACTTTTTATCCCTTTATGCATGCTGCAAAATACGGTAAAGGTGTAGCCTTGAGGCCAGTGGCTAAGCTACCCAAAAAACCAACGAATCACCACGGAGAACAAGCCACTATGACAGTTTCCGCTACTTTTGAGGAAGAAACCGGTAATTTAAATGTTTTTATAATGAATTGTGATCTTCAGCAAGATGTAGAAGTTCGGCTTGACTTAAGATCATTTGGAAAGCTTAAGTCTCTAGGATGGATAGAACTATATCATGAGGATTATTTTGCAGGAAATACATTTGATAAGGAATATAATGTTGTACCAAAGGAGAAGGAGTTAGCTCCTTTGAAAGATGGAACGCTTACCATAGTGATAAAAAGGCATTCCTGGAATGTGTTAAGATTTACGCAAAACCAATAATGGTACAAGAATGTTTACTAGTCTATAAAGAGACAGGTTTCTAAAACTTAGTTAAAACCCGTGTTATATTTATATGAAGTTATTAAGGCTTCCAGAGCTCAATCAACTCTGGAAGCCTTATTTCTCCTCAGGACCTATAAATATGAGCTGGTATGTGATTTTTTACAATTAAGTTCAGACAGATCTTAATCAGCAGCCGTTATTACATATTCCCAACTATCGAAATCAAACCTAATTTTCGCATCGCCTACGGTTACATATTCAGCATCGATATTGTATTTTTCTCCGCTTCCCAAC
>JAAYSQ010000021.1 GCA_012523925.1 Clostridiales bacterium | reverse complement strand
CATCATCATGATCATCGTCCTTGTCATCTTTCTCAAATTCTAACACTTTACCGGTGTAACCATCAATCTCAATTTCATATTTATATCCATTAGCTATTATTTCTATTTTGTATTCTGGATTATCATCATGATCATCATCGTTATCTAATTCAAATTCAACAATTTTTCCTTCTACCAATTCTAAGGCTATTTCTTTTGCTTTAGCATCTCCAATTAACTCTTTGGTATTTGCGTTATCAACATTTTTATCATTGGTTTTGTTCTTAACATCACTATTATTAGCATTGGTTATACTAATAAAATTAGTAAAGATATCTTCCAATGATATATTCTGAGTTTCTGCAAGAGATACTAATTCTCTTAAAGTCATATTCGCTATCTTATCATAATCTATATCATCATCTAGATTACTTATTTTCTTTGCAACAAGTTGTCTTCCCGTTTGATTAGATTCTAGTTGCTCCGATATCGACTGATTAACAATGGTAGCTTCAATTTGCTTGTTTTCTAGATATGCTGCAATAGCAGTATTTAGTTTATCTAATACATTTTTATTTGCATCACTATCGTTAACAGAAATCATAACGAAGTTATCTTTTCCTCCAGTTATATATCCTTTTAACACCATTAAATCAGCTAAATCTTCGATTACAGATTCAAGATTTTTATTTTTCAAACTAAAATCTTTTAACATTTCTTTTGCATCGTCATTTAAAGCCTTAACTTCTACTACTCGGTCTAGTCTATTGGATACAATTTCTATACTTGGGTTAACATCCATCATTAATATATAAGACGGTTCCGTTAGTTTAACTCCTCCATATACTCCTACTGCTAATAAAAGAAGTATTGATAAAATACCTAGCTTTTTGCTTATTTTCATTATATTTTCCTCCTTGTGTTTTATATCAAGTTAACGCACGAACTTCGTGTTTTATTGCATTAATTTAAAATTTTTTTAAAATTTCTTCATCTTACCGTAAATGCCATCATCTTATTAGTCGTCATCGTCGTCATCATCGTCATCATCATCGTCATCATCATGATCATCATCGTCATCATGATCATCATCGTCGTCATGATTATCGTCATCGTGATCGTCATCGTCATCATCGTCATCGTCGTCATAGTGTTCATCATATTCATTGTCTTTTGGAACAATAGTATCCTCAGGTTTTTCATATGCGCGATCAATATCTGAACTTTCGATGATTTGTTTAATATCGATTCCAGTATTTCTAGATAACTCAATTAATTCTGATAATGATAATATCACTAGATCTTCTGTTTTTAATTCAGGGTTTAATATAATCATATTACGAATAAAAGTCATCTTTCCAACTGATATGCCATATTTATTAGCGAATTCTTCGACTGTATTACTTTTATCTAGAGCTTGAATTAAAAGAATAGGTTTCTTATTCATATTATCAAGCTTGTGATGGATAACTTCATTAAGATGACTCGCTTGTTTATTACTCTTTTCTTTATTCTTATTAAATACAGAAAGCAAAATAACTTCATCTTCTTTATCTATATAAGCTTTCTCTATAAGAGAATTAAGAATTTGATCTGTAACACCTTCGATATCTTTATATCGATAATCGATCTGATCAATAATTTCCTCTGCCTCTTCATTAACTGCTTCTAATTTGATTACTTTATCCCTTCGATTAGTCACCATATGAATACCTGGATTTATATCCAAATAAATTTCGCTATCTGGGATTATAAATTGTGATACAGTAATAAACATTAACAAAAACATTGCTGCAATCGAGGCTAGAGACATGATTGGCTTAAGAGAAATCTTATTATCTTGTGATGTTTCTTGCATTGTTATTTCATCATGTTTATACATCTTAACTACATTTTGCTTCTTTATATTGTCCAATAAATCAATTGGCGCTTCCTCTATACTTCTCTTTAAATGGTTAAGAATCTCTTTATCTTTCATGCCCTTCCCTCCCTTCTGATAAATGTACTCTAATCTTTTTTAAAGCTCTATTGTATTTAGAAAGAGTCGTTGATAATTTAAGCCCTAGGCTTTCTGCTATTTCTCTATGTTTAAACCCAGATACTGCATATAGTAAAATTATCTGCCTCTCTTCTTCAGACAATATGTTAAGGGCCGTTTCCAGTACAATTTTATCTTCACTGTCTGTTACATATGAAAACCTTAAATCATCTGCAATTTCTTGAGATTCCATATTTACTTCTTTATTTACTTTTCTTATTTTTGAAATGTGTAGATTTCTCGCTATAGTAAACATCCAGGCAAGGGGTTTACCCATTGGCTTATATAGATGAGCACTAGACATTATCTTAATGTAAGTATCTTGCATCAAATCCAAGGTTTCATCATGGTTTTTTACAATGGATAAGATATAGGCATAAAGAGTTCTTTCCGTCAAATGATACAACTCCTCTAGGGCCTCCATGTCATTTGCCCCGATACGTTTAAATAGTGTTTCATCTATATTAATATTTCTGTTCTTTTTCTCCTTTGGATGCTTAGGACTTTCATCCATTACAAATGTAAACAGAAGCATCATCTCAACTCCTTCTAATAATATAACGCAATAATGTGTTATATTATTGCATAGAATTTTTATTTTATAAATGTGTATATTTTTCTATAATTGTATATTATAAAAAGAACCTCCAAGTATTGGATAGAAACCATTACTGGGAGGTTACATATGTTATTATATCCGATTACAGTAAATGTTTAACCTATAATCATTTATTTTAATAAACCTTAAAGCAAATTAAACAATTTCTGGTTTTACTTATATTATCTGATCTTTTTATCGTATAAGACAACGGTTATAATTGAAACAAGAACAATCACAGCATTTGCGACAATAGTTCCCGCCCATGTCATAGTCATGGTGCCAAAGATGGGGGATGCCGCATTGAACATGGTGTGGAATAATACACACATAAACACACGGCCTTTACCTGATATTTTGTAGATTGCACCGTTGAAAAATCTAAACGCCATGAGTTGAACTGCAAACATCCAGAAGTTAATAAGTCCCTCTCCGTGATTCGTTCCCGGAATGAAGAAAAGAGGGATATGCCAAAACAACCAAATGAATCCAACAATAAGAGAAGATAAAACAAATCCATATTTTTCATCAAGTTTAGGCTGCAATATGTACATCCAGCCAGCTTCCTCCAAGCCACCGATAATTAGATTACCAGGTAGGGAAAGGAAGAACGTATAAAATGGAAGTACTAATTCCTTACGGCCTGAAACTGCATAATGTATAAAAAAATACAGCGCAAGCCCTGCAACAACGAATAAATAGAGCAATATGTTATTTTTAGAGTAAAAAACAGTTTTCAACCATTCTATAATATCTGTTATAATGTTATTTTTCTTCAGAACGATATATGAAGCAATAGCGGGCGACAGAATATAGATAGCAAAAGGGATATTCATCATGAATTGTTGTAATGAGTGAACCCAATTATGAACCGAATATCCGAATTGCCCAAGAACTATCAAAGCACCTGACACAAAATAGGCTATGCAAAATGTCAGAACCGTAAATTGTACTATGATTTTTCTATCCGTCTTGATTTTTTTATCTGTCATGCTTTCTTCACCTCACGTTTTGAAGTATTCTGTGACATGGCGGTACTTATTAATTGTTTCGTCGCTCCATATATGAACTTCAATATATCGTTCCGGACCGTATTTTCCATCATCATTCCAATCCTGCGGTAATCCATACTTATCAATGATTTTTAGTATTTCATCATAAGTATAAAGTTTTTTCCGATATTCCTTGCCATCATTAATTGTAGGACTAAATGCCGGCATTGAATCACCATATGTAAATGAAATAGTCCTTAAATCAAATTCCTCAATAGGAATTTTTATAAAGGCGCTGTTTTCAAACCAAGTACTTAACCATGGACTATGTTCAATCACCATATAATGAGGTGATCTTCTATTCATAATACCGCCTATTTTGGCAAACTCCGACCGGATTATATCCTCGCATTTATGCCTATACTCCATATATTTATCGTGTCTTTGCGCACTTTGGGAATTTGGTTTTTCCTTACTTTCTTCCATTGTATTGATAGCCTAAGCAATGATTTTTGTAATATGATATCACTTTCATTAAATTTACCTTTCAAAAGAAAGAAAAAAATAACCTGCTGAATTTTATCTCCATTTGATAAGGATATAATCCATTTTGATGCACTGTAAATACCGATAAGTTTATCTATCTCAAGATCAAGTCCAAATTCTTCTTGTATTTCTCTTATTATGGTATCTTGAATCGATTCATTAAGTTCCTGCATTCCTCAAGGTATGTACCATCTGCTAGTTGGATTGTTTCTTGCAAGAAGTATCTTATTATCTAGAAATAATTTTTCATTAAACGATTAACCCATTCCGGTATTATGGCATTCTTAACCATATCATATTGAGGATAATAAGGTTTAATATCTAACACTGGTGTACCGTTGATAGCGTCTAAACCCTCAACTAATATGGTATTTGATAATACCTCAATAATTTTGACCGTAGTTACCCCAATAGGGTTGGGTCGATCCTTTGCTCTCTGAGAGAATATCCCGACCAGAGGCATCTCTTGTAAGTTTCTTGGACGTCTCTCTAGATGTCTTTCTTTTACAAATTTCGCCTCGTGTAAATATGTTAAAATTATTGCGTGAGAAAAATTCTCTAGTCCTTTCAAACCATCAACATAATCATTAATCACTCTAATCTTCGATATAATACTACCCCAGTTTAAATCCATTTGTTTGGTCACTTCATTTTCAACATAACCGATCTCAGCTATCTTTAAATCCATAGAAATATCCCCCTTCAAATCCCAATTAAATTAAACTAAAAGTATTTGTTTCGTAGTCATGTTTCATTTCCTTTAGTAATTCTATAACTATATCTTTGGAAATTTCAGAGGAACCTTAATCTATTTTGATTACCATCCAACTATCGATTGTTTTGAAACCAAATTTATGATATATGCTTCCAGCTCTAGGATTATCATAAAACAAACATAATCCTTTGCCTTCATTTACGATATCTAAACATAACTTCGCAAGGCACTGACTCATTAAACCTTTATTTCTATATTCTTTTAAAGTGGCTACACCTACAACCATTGCAGATTTGGAATTCTCTGCTGTCGTTTGGACAGAGGATACCATTAAACCATCTTCATTTTCTATATAATAAATCCTACCTGACTTTGTCTTAATCTTTTGCTTGATTATATCTACAGTAGCGTTAAAATCCTCAAATTCAGCAATATTATTCATAAAATCATATACTCTTTCAGCATCACATACTTGGGCAATCTTAATCGTATTACTGTTGCATTCATTTGGGCTGAGTTCATTTAAGCTCCTAAGTTCACAAAAATAAAATGTATCTGATTTATGTTTTGGTAGTATCCCTTCAAACCGCCGAAGTATACTTTCCTTACCTGATATCATAATGTCATCATGTTTGCTTAGGATAATCTTGCTAAACTCAGTAATATCGAAGTTGGGCTTCACAAAATATGGTATGAAATTCTTATAATATCTTAATAATACACCTTCAAGTATACCTTCCTCCGTATACTGTCCCCACAGAGTTTGAAATTCCTCTTCAAAACCATTCGTTTCAATATCACCTATCAAAAACAAATTAATGGCGGGCTCTTCATTTAAAAATTCCAGTACATCTTTTCTATCTTTTTCTTCTAATTTTCTAACCATATTTACTCCCCCTATCTTCCTCTGATTTACTTCATAAAGATTTTGCATAACGATGACAGCTTATTTATCCAGATAAAAATCCATAATCCATTCATCATCATAATTTTCATTGATATAAAAATAGTCTTTATGAACACCCACTTTTACAAATCCAAATTTCTCATATAATCGAATTGCATTCCGGTTGCTCGCCTTAACGCCAAGACTAATATTTTTAATTTCCTTGTGTTCCTTAGCAAATCGTATCAGTTCCTCCATAACAGCACTTCCAATGCCATTCCCCCAGTAATCTTTTTTCACTGAAATGGCTATTTCGCTATTATGAGCAATTCTTTTTCTAGAAAGAGATCGTATCTCCGCTATGCTAACGATAGAATTATTAATAAATCCTAGTATCATTCGCATGTTAGGATCATTACCTACCTTTTTAATGTACTCCATCTCCTGCTCAAGGGTTAAACGGAATTCTCCTTTACCAAATAAAAGATTATCACTTTCTCCGCCTACCGTATTCAGATAATCTATCATCTCTTTAGCATCACTCTCTAACGGTTCACGTAAAATGAGAAGTTCGCCATTCTTTAAAGTAATTTCCTTTAGTATATCCATCTGCTTAATACCTCCCTTCATGGATAATATCATCAATGGTTGCATTCCGGATCCTTATATTGTCTTTTATTAATAGCAATTATAATCCTCCTCGCAACCGCTCTTACTATAGATGCTTCTGCCTCAATTTTTAATGGAAATGCTATGATTTCAAAATCATCTACATCTAATAGCTCTTCTAAATTCGTTAAATTCTCCATGATTAATATATTATTCTCAAACAATTTCTTATGAATCTCAAATGGATATCTATCTGGCGAAGGCATATCGATACCTAACATTTTTATATTCTTTTCAATGAGAAAATCAGCCAACTCTTCACTTATTACAGGGTGGTTCGTATAATACTCCTTGCTTCCATAGAATTCACTATAATTAGTAAACAGTATTACAATATCGTTTTCATTGACGATATCTGCATACTCGGGTTTATATTCAATTAGTTTTTCATTTCTAGCATCAAGTAAGCAACCTCTCCCTGCAAATCTATCCAAGGGAATCTCATTAATAAATGTGTTCCGATCCAGTAAATGCATCGGTGTATCGATATGAGTACCGGTATGCATACCAATCTCTAAGTTGAAAACCGTATACCCATCCTTATCTAAGCATTTATTCTGATACAAATTAACATCACTATCCCCTGGATAAACGGGCATATTATTTACTATATCGTGACTCAAGTCTATATATTTATTCATTTGCTCTCTCTTTCTATTACCTATAAACTCTATAATGCAATCCAATACCTCTTAACATTTCTATCCCAAATATACTTCGTAAATCCGAGAACTTCCGCCCCATGGATGGTATCCTTCACCAATATAATGAAAACCGTATTTTTCATAGTAACCGATATGATCTGTGCAAAGATAGGCAAAAGCAAATCCACCTTGCTTAGCATCTTCCTTAGCTTTTTCAAGTAATAAAGCTCCATATGAATTACCGCGATGTGCTTCTTCTATAAACAAAGCACATATCCAGGGATAGAGATCCATCCTACTAATAAAATCATTCGTAATAAGACCCGCGCAACCAATGATTTCTTCTCCTTCTATTAGTAGATACCATTGTGGCAATGGATTCTTTGTTGTTATGCAATGGTTTATACAATCATCATATATCATTAAACTATCTTTACTTGCCCATTTATTTTGAAAATACCCGATCGCTATATCCTTATATTCCGGTTTTTCTTTAACTGATATAATTTCCATAATTCATTACTCCATTCTATAGCTATGATTGTTGAAAATACTCAATAATCGGTTTGAGCTCTTTCTTATCTGTCCAATCGCAATTGGTTCCAATTGCCTCCATCAAAGCGGACTCCCAGGGTTCATATTCTGCGGGATTCTTCTTAGCAACTGCCTTTTTTAGCATATTGCATAAAGTGCGGTCTATCCATGACATTTGCTCCTCATTCCATGCTCCTCTACAATAAAAGAATGGAATATCTGAAAGCTCCCCTTTTAAATTACGCTCTTTCAAATCATGCATTGCTTTTTCATTATATGGGGAAGCTCCTACTGCAAATACCATAACTTTCTTTCCTTTTAATCTATCAAAATTCTTCTTAAGAAAGGATATCCCGGCAATACCGCTAGCATAAATCCCTCCACCTAAAATTATAGTATCGTAGGCTTCAACATCTTCTACTTTCGCTTTCTTAGTTTCAATAACATCGCAAGAAAGCTCCTTAGATAACCACTTTGCATACTTCTTAGTAGCTCCATATTTTGACTGATACAATACGACGATATTATTCATACGCTTCCTCCCAAAATAGTTGATATCATGTGAACTAAAATATTATGTAATTATTAATTTTATACTTCAAAATCCAAAGAAATAGGGATACCCAAAATGGTTTATAAACTTTTACAAATCAAAATGTTCTTTTATCATTTTTGCAACTTCTTCTGCAAGTAGATTGGAATTATTAATTTTAATATAATTATCGAAGGTTATCTCACCTTCATAACTAACGCAACGATACTTTATATCATCATTAATTAGCCTTTGATTCGAACTTTCTATATCCCGTTTGGTAGCCTTATTTTTCAAACGATTTTCTGTAATATTTCTTTGTAGCCTTATTTCTTGAGGGGCAACCAGTTCCACATAATAAATATCTGCACCATGATTTCGAAAGATGTTCGATACATGTTCCACATAATCCCAATCCGACTTTTGATCGAAAGCCCACATATATGTAAATATCAATCCATAGTTATCGGATACTGCGAACTCTTCAAAAACAACCTCTCTCCATCTTTCAATTGCTTTACCATGAAAATAACCGAATATTTCAATAACTGGTTCAATGGTCATATGGTTATGGAATAAGCGCAAATCTGTAATTTTCATAAGTTCTTGGCCTACTGTCATTTTTCCAACTGCTGCATTTCCTATTATAAATACTAACTTCATAGTATCCCTCCTATGTCCATATACTTCAATGTTTCTGATTATTTAACTATCTGAATTTAATCAACTTTATAATAAAGAAAATCAAAAGACCGAACATTAAACCTGATGATATGGGTAAAAACCAAACAGACAAAGGCTTTGCCATGGCAGAATTAACAGTCAAATAGGTAAACACTGCTACCATAAGTAACTTTAATGTCCCCATAGTTCATTGCCCAAAGTGGTTTATCATTCTTCCAAATCGCCTCTTCCCCTGTAAAACAACGACCTCATTATACAATAATTTTTTCCCTTTAGGTTGCTTGCAACAACGCTAATTTCTATATGCTATAGCATCTAATTGAAATTGGAGCCCCTCTTGTCCACCGCGGTGCGCAAACTCTGTCTGTAAGGATTTTCTAGCGGGGTACTTCCCATGAAATCTTTCCTTAATCACCTTTTCCATCACAGGAATATTCCATACATCTCTAAATAAACAATCCATCTTCACTACTGTTTCTAATGTTAATCCGATAGTTTCAAGTCGTTCACTTAAATGGTCAAAAGCTCCGTTAATTTGATCTTCAATTGGCTGCCCAATGTTTCCTACACAATAACTTACAAAAACAAAATCACCAGCTTCAACGATCCCAGAATGTGCCCATTCCTCATTAATATCACTTCTTATAATATCGCCCATATTTCCCATCCTTTCATACGAATATATTCCTTTTTACTATTCATATCTTTAATTTAAAACACCATTTTATCCTTTTAAAGGTAAAGTATAATTTTTTTAAGTATATTCTTTTTTCCCGCTAGTATTCGACTCAAATCTCTCCAGTATATTACCAGTTAAATCTTTAAATTCAGCACTTAATGTTCCGTTTTTAAGATTTATATCATACTTAAATGTTATGACATCTCCGCTTTTAAGTTCTATTGCCTTCCTCTTGGTATCAGTTAATGATGTGAAAGATGCACTCATCTTCTTAACTGATGAATTTCTTCCAAATGCCATTTTCATACCATAACCTAATATAAAAAATATAATAACAATAATAATTACATGGAAAATCCCGAATTTTTTATTCATTTGAACAATCTCCTTAAATATATTCAAAATATTCTCAACCTTTGCATTTCAATAATCTTAATGTACCCTACTCTTTTAAATCTTAATGTAATTTCATAATCCTTATCCTGCTGCCTCTAAAGAGCTAACTTGCTTTATTTTGCTTTTTTAACTGTGTTAGGAAATCTCTTACTTGCTTATGATTTATTATGAAAACGATAGACCTTTTCCTTTTCTTCTTCCGTACATCCTATTAATATTTTGATTTCTGAATCCTTATTCATCAAATCAACAATACACATAATGGCATCTATTCTTTGGCAAGGATCAGTTCCTTTCCAATTATCTATACCGTCACCATCCATGGAGGAAGTACCTTTTAAATATCCATAGTCAACTTCATATAGTAAATCTGGGTACTTTGGATGCCTTGTATGTTGGGGTCTATCAATTATAACTTCCTAATTACTGACCATCTTATCAAGAGCACTCCAAAACTCTGAATTATAATCCATAATCTACCTCCAACTAGATATATATTTTGTTTATGATTACTTTCCGATCTAGATCATTCTGTATAAAACAAAATGGACAATTCTTCATCTTAATTCTCCTAAATCCTATTTATAATAATTAAAGCGGATTTTCAAACTTTTCGCATTCTCTCTGATATTGCGATTTATTATTTAATAAATGTATCAAGCAACTCAATTAAATCGTCATCGTTTATTGCAATGTCGAAAGCCATATGATATAACACTCTTTAATTTATCACTATTTTTATTAGAACAAACTTGAGCAACGATCGCAAAAATAAATACCAAAAATATAATAGCAACAATTTTTTTCTTCAATACTATTCTTCTCCTTAAAGTTTATTAGCGAATACTAGGATGTTATATCTATATACGAAATGTTTGCTTATGATGCGCCCCACTTTTCCAGTAAATCAAAAGCACAATCAAAAAGGATACTGTTTGAGCAATTGAAATGCGAATTACTTGTAGTTCATCAACACCGGATGTAGTGGCAATATGTAAGATATTAATAATGGTGTTATTAAAAAAGTGATCAGCCATAGGCATCCAAAGTGAACCTGTTATTTTAGTAAGCAAACAAAATTTAGCTCCTGTTATTCCAGAAGTAATAACAAGTACGAGAGCAGCCATCATCGCTCCAGGTGCACTAATTTCTCCATCCAATAGATTACGCATAGGGGCTGCAATATGCCAAATACCAAAGAGGATGGAGGACAAAACTACAGATTTTATAAATGAATATCTTGTTCCCAAAACTTTAATAAATAAACCACGGAAAATACCTTCTTCCATTAATACGTTGATTATATTTCCAACAATACAAAAAGCAAAAATTAACAGACCAGTTTGTCTGCCCCGATTACCATCAATCGCATAGCTAGTCACATATATTTGTAAAGACGGATTGTTATATCCTGATAATTGTATAAGATACTCGGTTCCATAAGCAATCAAGTATGTGACTACTCCTAACAATAAGCCATAGAGTGTGTTTCTTCCTGCCAACTTGCCAGTAATACCCACTTCCAACAATTTGAGTGAAAGATAACGCATCGCTAATATACCAACCAAGATTCCAGCTAGCTTATGTATAAATGCCTCACCAAATATACTTTGATCCGTACGGATAATCATGTACTCAAATGCTCTAAACAAGAAACATATCAAATATATAATTATAATGAATATTATAGGGTTATCCGCCTTAGTATCTTTCATATTTACATTTTTGTAAGTAAATCTTGCCTCTTGTCTTTTCATGATTACCTCCACAAAGTTTGTAATATATTTTTATAATAGCAAATGATATACAGAGTACTACTTATATCGTTAACATATTACCATATTTATACAATGTATCATAATTCAACACACTTACTATGTCAATGTTTGTTGTAAAATTTACACATAAAAAACTACTAGATTAAGCTCAACCTAGTAGTCTTATAAATCTATAATATATATTTAGATTAATTGCTATATCTAAGAACCTAATTAGAATTTGACATTATATGTTTAAGAATAACATGATGAAAAAATGCAATCTTTCCAAAATCGAGTATTCTTTTGCCTTTGCAGTCAATCTTATGCCATACCAATTTATAAAATAATTTCCCCCATGGTGCATTTACCATATCAAGATAGGCTTGAACATTTATATTTTTGCCACATGTGTCTATTAGCCCATTGTGTTTATTACATATATAACAATTATCCATATTAATTCACCCGCCTTAAACTACGTGATTTAATACCATATCAACTATTTCATCTTCCATCATGTCATTTGTTATAATATGTTCCGAAAATATATTTATAAAATCTTTTTCCCTCCACCAACTTCTCATCTCTTTTTCTCCAAAATCATTTGCTTTTGGTCTTAATTTATGCCTAAGTAAGGTCTCTTCAAATGGAATATCAAAATAATATGCGTATATTCTATCGTCGAACTCCTGTTTTATAGTTTTAAATAATTTATGATACCATGAGGAATTTAAAATTCCTTCTAATATAACATAAGTACAATTTTCTCTACCATACATAGTTAATTGTATTAATAAGTCAATTGCCTTAGTATCTACTCCATCTTTAACATATAACATCTCTCGCCTTACCACATCCTGTGAAATAAGAAATGTACCATGCCCTAACTTCTTCTGCAATTTCTTTGAAATAGTCGTTTTTCCACTCCCCGAATTACCTCTTAATATGATTATCTTTGTTTGCATTATTTCTTAACTCCTTTTGAGTAAGCATATTTGTCGATACCTATCGCGGCTTTTACTTTGCTCCATTAATCTTATTAATTGTATCTTCACGAATAGCCTGTCTTAAGGATTTCAAATAATCAGAAAACGCAACTTTATCATCTGCATAGGTTAAATTAAGTTCAAATTCTTTCGGAATCCAAGTAGACAAGTCAGACATATTGTGCTGAATCAATGCTTCAAGGCCATCAATGGCTTTATAAATTTGAGCTTCAATAGTCTTACGCTCTGCCATTTCTTTATAAAGTTCTTGCATTTCTAGAGCATATTTCTCTGGCAAGGAACGAACCCAATAATATAGAAGATTTTCTTCAGCCTGCTCATGATCTTGGTTCTTTTCAAAAGTCGGAATATCTCCAGTAAAACATTCTCCTAAGTCGTGAATAACGCACATTCTGATAACTTTATCCATATCAGCTTCGGGGAATTCGTCCCTCATAAAGAAAGCCATCAAGGTCATCATCCAACTATGTTCTGCAACACTTTCATGTCTGCCTTTGGAAGTATAGCAATGACGTGTTGTATCTTTTAGTCTTTCGGCAATCAATAATGTATCCAATAATTTTCTAACTTCCATTTTCATTCTCCCTAAGAATTACTTTGTATTAAGATAATTTAGTACTTCTCTTGTTGGAATCCCTCTTGGGTCCGCTTATTCAGCCGGTACCTCTAATTCTAATTATTCAAGACTTTTAACCATAATTAAACATGGATTATCTTCACCCCATATCTCTTTAAACTCTTCAAGTGGATAAAATCCAACACTTTTGTAAAATTTACGAGTATTTTTATATAACTCGTAATCTGAACTTTCCCCTAAAGTCTTTACCATAAATAATTTAAAACCTTTTGTTTTTATGTATTGCTCCGCAGCTTCAACCAATTGTTTACCTATACCTTTGCGGTGATAATTCTTTAGAATTCCCATTACATATATATCTGCAGTATATAGATTATTAAATTTAAGACTTATAAAACCAATTGCCTTATCTCTATCATAAGCACAATAAAATGCCTTTCCTTTAACAGATTCAGCATAGTTCAACAATGATTGTTCATTACCAAACCACTCTGGTAACTCACTTAATATACTCTTTGTAATATCTGATTTGATGCCATCATCAATAACTTCTCTTATAATGATCATATGCTCTCCATTCCAATATTCGTTAAACTTATTTAGAAGTATATTAGCAGTATTTTTTATATATCGTACTCATTCCAGGAAAATTAAATATCTACTTTCCCTCTCTACTGAGCAATCCATATGATATTTCCGGGATATACCACTTCACTCTTAACATATCCGCCATAT
>JAAYSQ010000142.1 GCA_012523925.1 Clostridiales bacterium | reverse complement strand
TATGTTGGTGTTATGGTTTCCTACATATATCAGGTTCGGATGTTGGAGGATGGAGGTCTTCTCGTTTGGCTGATATTTATAGGTGCATGGGGATCTGATACCTGTGCATATTGTGTAGGTAAGCTGCTTGGTAAACGCAAACTCGCTCCAAAACTTAGTCCAAAGAAATCAATCGAAGGCAGCATCGGTGGCATTGTAGGTGCTGCAGTAATTGCTTTTATATATGCAACTATATTTAAAGATAATATTACTGGAATTGAAAACCCACAAATTGTTTTTGCAATTATTGGTGCTGCATCTAGTATTATCTCACAAATAGGTGATCTTGCTGCTTCTTTAATCAAAAGGAATTATGATATAAAGGATTATGGTAAGTTGATACCAGGACATGGAGGAGTATTGGATCGTTTTGACAGTATACTATTTACTGCACCAATTGTATACTATTTAGCAGTGATATTATAACTTGGAGGAAATCTATGAAGAAAATCGCTGTATTGGGTTCCACAGGATCTATTGGTACCCAGACATTGGATATAGTTAGAGAACATCAGGAATTGAAAATAACTGCACTTGCTGCAGGTAGTAATATAGAGCTATTGGAAAAACAGGTGAGGGAGTTTCTCCCAAGCCTTGTTTGTGTTTATAATGAAGAAAAAGCAACTCTACTGAAAGAGAATATTAAGGATCTTTCAACAAAAGTCGTAAGTGGAATGGACGGCTTAATTGCTTGTGCATCAGAAACAGAATCAGAAACTGTAGTTACCGCCATGGTTGGTATGATCGGGATTCAACCGACTATAGAAGCGATTAAAGCTGGTAAAAATATTGCCTTGGCAAATAAGGAGACCTTAGTAACTGCCGGGCATCTTATTATGCCTTTAATTAAAGAAAAAGGAGTATCTCTACTCCCGGTAGATAGTGAGCACTCTGCCATTTTCCAATCTCTTCAAGGAGAAAACAAAGCGGATGCCCATAAAATTATATTAACGGCTTCAGGTGGTCCTTTTCGCGGGAAAAAGTTATCGGAACTAGAAAATATTTTACCTAAGGATGCCTTAAAGCATCCCAACTGGGCTATGGGCCAAAAGATTACCATAGATTCTGCAACCATGGTGAATAAAGGGCTAGAGGTTATGGAAGCTGCTTGGCTATTTGATATGCCGGTGGAACAAATTCAGGTCCTTGTTCATCCACAAAGTATCATTCATTCCATGGTAGAATATATCGATGGTAGTGTAATCGCGCAATTAGGAGTACCGGATATGCGACTTCCGATTCAGTATGCATTATTCTACCCTGAAAGAAGAAATCTGCTTAAGGGAGAAAGGGTTGATTTTGTTAAATTACAACAACTTACCTTTGAAGAACCGGATATGGATACCTTCTATGGACTTAGACTAGGGTATCAAGCAGGTAGACTCGGAGGTAGTATGCCTACGGTATATAATGCAGCTAATGAGTGGGCAGTTGCTGCATTTTTACAAGGAAAGATTACATTCTTGGACATTCCTTTCGTTATAAACGAGGCGATGAGCCATCATAAATTAATTAAGAACCCTTCTTTAAATGAAATACTGAATACTGAACAAGAGACATATGATTTTGTAAGAAGGTATGCGAAATCTGTTTAGATATTATCAATTACATTATATTTAAACGGATAAATAGAAAGGATTGATTCAACTTATGAATATAATAGTTGCTGTACTTATATTAGGATTTATCATTATTGTTCATGAATTAGGCCATTTCCTACTTGCCAAAAAGAATGGTGTTACTGTAACAGAATTCTCAGTCGGTATGGGACCAAGGATTGCAAGCTTTGAAAAGAATGGTACTAGGTATTCATTAAAATTACTACCTTTTGGTGGTTCCTGTTTGATGCTTGGTGAGGATGAAAATATTGAAGATGAAGGTGCCTTCAATAAAAAAGGTGTATGGGCAAGATTCTCTATCCTTTTTGCAGGAGCTTTCTTTAATTTTCTTCTTGCTTTCTTCCTATCCCTAATTGTATTGGGAACAGATGGTGTAGACATACCGGATATCATAGGAGTAAATGAAGGTTCCCCTGCCGAGGAGGCAGGAATGCAAGTTGGAGATCAAATTATTAAGATTGATGGTACTCCAATTCATTTTAGCCGTGAAATAATGTATCATTTTTATTTTGAACCTTTGACTGAAAAACCAATTGAAGTAACCTATCTTAGAGATGGTAAAAAACATACCACATCTATAACACCTAATACAATTAGTCGTTATCTTCTTGGTTGCCACTATAATCCAACTGATGGACCTGCTGAGCTTGTAGAGGTTGGTGCTGATTATCCTCTAGGTCAGGCGGGAGTTGTAGTTGGTGATATTATTACTGGTATTGATGGAACTAAGATTAATTCCGGCAAGCAACTATCCGAATATTTGGATGCCAATCCTTTATCGGAAAAGCCAATATCTATAACTTATATGCATAATGGTGAGGAGAATACTGTCACGATTACTCCTCAATTATATACAAGCGGATATCAGCTAGGTTGGCAGTATAATTATAAAACTGATAAAGTATCACCTCTTAATGTAATCAAATATAGCTTCTATGAGCTAAAGTTTAATATAGTAAGTACGATTAAGAGTGTTGGTTTTCTAATTGGTGGTAAAGTGGGTGTTGATGAAATTGCGGGCCCAGTAGGTATTGTCAATATGGTTGGAGATGCCGTAGACCTATCAAAAGAATATGGTATCGGAACTACATTACTGACCCTTGCCGAGTTCACAATCTTAATTAGTGCAAACCTAGGTGTAATGAATCTGTTACCAATTCCAGCATTGGATGGAGGAAGACTGGTATTTCTATTAATTGAGGCAATTCGAAGAAAGCCAATTTCAAAAGATAAGGAAGCTATTGTTCACCTTGTCGGAATGGCGGCATTGATGCTATTGATGGTGTTTGTGCTGTTTAATGATATAAAGAATATTTTTGGATAACTGCCAATTATTTAATATTTAGAGAACGTTATCAAAATGACCTGTTCGATTTTTGGCCTATACCTACTGGCGGGATGTTTTTTACAAGCCTCTATACAACCGAATAATGCCGTCATTGGAACATCATTATTCGGTAGAGTCTTGACAAAGCATGGACACCCTGGGAGGCCGGTCTCGCAAAATCGAGTCAGTTCATTTTGAAAACGGTATATATAGTTATTAATATATTTTATACCCAGTAATTAGTTATAGGATATGAGTTTTGCGTGATTAGCGTCATGCAAAACTCATTCGATATATAGAAAGGCGGCGATTTTATGTACCGTGATAATACTAAGGTGGTTCGAATAGGAGATCGCGTTATTGGAGGAGGGAATCCAATTCTAATTCAGTCTATGACGAATACGAAGACTGAGGATGTAGAGGCTACAGTTAAACAGATACATAGACTTACGGAAGCTGGATGTGACATTATTCGTTGTACTGTTCCTAATCAGCAAGCTGCCACTGCCTTCAAAGAGATTAAGAAGAAAATTTCCATTCCCTTGGTCGCAGATATTCATTTTAATTATCGACTTGCGATTGCAGCAATGGAGAATGGTGCAGATAAAATAAGAATAAATCCTGGAAATATCGGTGGAGAGGAAAAACTTAAGGCGGTGGTTTCCGTTGCCAAGGAACGTCAGATACCAATTCGGGTTGGTGTTAACAGTGGCTCTCTTGAGAAGGATATTATAGCAAAGTACGGTAAAGTAACGGCGGAAGGTCTGGTTGAAAGTGCCTTAGATAAGGTTAGAATGATAGAGGAAATGGACTATGATCAAATTGTTATCAGTATTAAATCCTCTGATGTTCTTATGAGTATTAAGGCGCATGAATTAATAGCAAAGCAAACCCCTTACCCGCTTCATGTAGGCATCACAGAATCAGGCACGATTCATGGAGGGAATATAAAGTCAGCAGTTGGATTAGGTGCTATCCTTTACCAAGGTATTGGAGACACCATAAGAGTATCCCTGACCGGAGATCCGATAGAGGAGATTAAATCTGCGAAATTAATACTTAAATCCTTAGGATTACGAAAAGGTGGTATAGAAGTAGTTTCTTGTCCAACCTGCGGTAGAACTCAGATTGATCTGATTAAACTGGCGACCGAAGTAGAGGAAATGGTGGCAGACTTTGATCTAGATATTAAAGTAGCTGTCATGGGTTGTGCAGTAAATGGACCGGGTGAAGCAAGGGAAGCTGATATTGGTGTGGCTGGAGGTCATGGTGAAGGATTATTAATTAAGAAAGGTGAAGTTATTCGCAAAGTACCAGAAAACGAATTGTTGGAAGTGCTAAGAGAGGAACTTACCAATTGGAAATAGATTTCTTAGCTATTGGTAGATGGATATACGGTGTATCTGAAATTGGAGGCATGTTATGTTATTCTTTGAAGCATTTGATAAATTGTCTGTAGATAAGGATTTGCAGAACCTTTATGGAGATGTTGAAGTTCTAAAGGTTCTAGCTTCCAAATCAACGAAAAATTTATATGTATGCATAAAAAGTACGCATTTAATTGATAGACAGAATATTCGTAAAATGGAAGAACTGCTAAATAAGCAGCTCTTTTTGCATACCGGTAATAAGGCGTATCTAAGGCCACAATTTAAGTTATCCGCGCAGTATACTTTTGAAAATCTATATCCGATATACCAGGATAGTATTTATGAAGAATTGAAGGAAAAGAGTATTGTATCCTACCATATTCTTTCCAGTGCTGAAGTTACGATTGATAATTTGAGTATGAAGATTAAGGTGATGGAGAGTTGCGTCACAAAAGATAAGTCAAGGAAGCTAAAGGACTTTCTAGAAACTATATTTCAGGAGCGGTTCAACCTTGATATACATGTGACTTTTGAATATATATTGCCGAAGGAGAAACCAAACGAAGCAGATCAGGAGTATAGTAGAGAATTACTTAAGATGGTACATAAAAAGGATACCGAACAGGAATACGCTATCGCATCCGGAGATTCTGTGGGACAAGCTGCAGTTTCAGCTTCTTATTCTGATGCAAAATCTCGCACGGCAAATGAAAAAGATGCAGTTACATCCAAAGAAGGCTCAAGTGCTGCGTCATCTATGGCGGAAGTTACCAATGCCAATTCAAATAAACCGACAGGGAAGAAAACAGCCTATGAGAAGGGTAAGAGTAGTTATCGTAAGCTTCCAAAGGACCCTTCTGTAGTGTATGGAAGGAATTTTGAAGGTAATTCTATGCCAATCTGTGATATTCTTGCGGAAATTGGGGAAGTCATTATACGTGGTAAGCTAATTCGTCCAGAGACGAGACCTATTCGTAATGAGAAAACGATAATCACCTTTGTACTTACTGACTTTACAGATTCCATCAAGGTGAAGATTTTTGCTAAGAATATTGAAGTAGATGAAATCATGGATGCTTTAAAACCAGGTAACTTCTTTATGCTGAAGGGAATTGCACAATATGATACTTTTGAGCGCGATATTTCCATTGGTTCTGTTACAGGAATTAAGAAAATTAGTGACTTCACATCAACCCGTAAGGATCTTGCACCGAGAAAAAGAGTCGAACTGCATGCCCATACACAGATGAGTGATATGGATGCAGTAACGGACGTAAAGAAGATGGTGAAGCGTGCTTTTCAGTGGGGGCATCCTGCAATTGCGATTACCGATCATGGTGTAGTACAATCTTTCCCTGAGGCTAACCACGCAATCAATCCTAGAGATTATGATGACGAAGAGGAGAAGCAGAGAGCGAAAGATTTCAAAGTTATCTACGGAATGGAAGCCTATCTTGTAGATGATATCCAAGAGGTGGTGACCAATGGTAAAGGGCAAAGCCTCATGGATTCATTCGTTGTATTTGATATTGAGACAACTGGTTTTAGTGCGATCAATGACAGGATTATAGAAATAGGTGCGGTGAAAATCGTTGGTGGTGAAATAACGGACAAGTTCAGTAGCTTTGTCAATCCAGAAGTACCTATACCTTTTGAGATTGAACAATTGACTAGCATTCGCGATGATATGGTAATTGATGCACCGAAGATTGAAACTGTTCTTCCGGAATTTTTAGAATTCTGTGAAGATTGTGTGTTAGTAGCGCATAATGCTTCCTTTGACGTTGGATTTATTAAGAAAAATGCAGAGCGCCAAGGGATAACAATTGATTTTACAGTTATTGATACCGTAGGATTATCCCGTATTCTGCTCCCACAATTAAGTAGATTTAGATTAAATACTGTAGCCAAAGCCTTGAATGTAACACTGGAAAATCATCACCGTGCGGTTGACGATGCTGGAGCAACTGCAGAAATCTTTATCAAACTATGTGAGAAGCTTCGTGAAAAAGAGATAACTAAGGTAGATGAAATCGATCAGATCGGTAAGCTTTCTACTGAAGCGATACGTAAACTGCCAAGTTTCCATACAATTCTTCTTGCACAAAATGATATCGGTAGAGTGAATTTGTATAAGATGGTTTCTTTATCACATTTAGAATATTTTCACAAACGACCAAAAATACCGAAAAGCCTTTTAAATGAATGCAGGGAAGGGATTATTGTAGGATCAGCATGTGAAGCTGGAGAATTATATAACGCAATCATTTCAAATAAATCTCCGGAATATATCAACCGGATTGTTGACTACTATGATTACCTTGAGATACAGCCACTTGGCAATAATGATTTTATGATTAATAGTGATCGAGGAAATTATCGCAATATTACATCTAGAGAAGATCTGATTAATATTAATAAAAGAATAGTGGCTCTTGGAGAAGAATACAATAAGCCGGTCGTAGCAACTTGTGACGTACATTTCTTAGATCCTGAGGATGATATCTATCGTAAAATTATACTGGCTGGAAAAGGATTTAAAGATACGGATGAGATGCCCGCATTATACCTTCGAACCACGGAGGAGATGCTAGAAGAGTTCTCCTACCTAGGACGAGATAAAGCAGAGGAAGTCGTTATTACTAATACCAACCTAATAGCCGATCGAATCGAAAAGATATCTCCAGTGCGTCCGGATAAATGTCCTCCAGTTTTGGAAAATTCCGATGAAAACCTGCGAAAGATTTGTTACGATAAAGCTCATTCTATGTATGGAGAGCCTTTACCAGGACCGGTAAAAGAACGTCTAGAACATGAGCTTGATTCCATTATTAAGAATGGATTTGCTGTTATGTACATTATATCTCAGAAACTAGTTTGGAAGTCCAATGAAGATGGTTATTTGGTGGGTTCTCGTGGAT
>JAAYSQ010000141.1 GCA_012523925.1 Clostridiales bacterium | reverse complement strand
TGATATCTTATCTTGGATATCTTACACAAGAGGTTCAGATTCAAGGAAAGAAAACATTTCAAGTAATCTTAAAAGAAGATGTGGAACTACTTGATGAAGTAGTGGTTGTAGGGTATGGTACCGTAAAAAAAGAAGATTTAACCGGATCTATTGCTACTCTATCTGCTGATGAATTATCTCAAGTGAAGTCTACTACTGCATCTGATATGTTAGTCGGTAAAATACCGGGTGTAACCGTAACCACAGATGGAGGTGCTCCCGGTGGAGGTGCGATGATTCGAATTCGTGGAGGTTCTTCTATGTCTGCAAGTAACGACCCACTGATTGTGATTG
Organism: Clostridiales bacterium; assembly: GCA_012523925.1. GTDB lineage: Bacteria > Bacillota > Clostridia > Lachnospirales > Lachnospiraceae > Mobilitalea. Next base: position 5,512 of record JAAYSQ010000141.1, on the reverse strand, counting down.
ATGGGGTTCCTGTAGATAATCAAGGAATAAATGGAATGGCGAATCCGTTGTCTGCCATTAATCCTTCGGATATTGAGAGTTTTAGTGTATTGAAAGATGCTTCGGCTACGGCAATTTATGGTTCTCGTGCTTCTAATGGTGTAATTATTATTACCACCAAAAAAGGGGCTGCCGGGAAAATGAAAGTTGGCTATAGTGGATCGGTTTCTGTAAACACAAAAACAGGTACTCTTGATGTTATGAGTGCAGATACTTTTAGAGAGTTTGTTCTTGATAAGTATGGTGCAGACAGTGACCAAGGAAAAGCCTTAGGTGAAGCTAATACGGATTGGCAAAAAGAAATATTAAGAACCAGTGTAAGTACTGATCATAATGTAAGCCTTTCTGGATCTATCATCAAAAACTTACCTTATCGTGTTTCAATAGGATATACCAATGATCAAGGTATCTTAAAAACCTCAAAACTTGAACGATGGACGGGTTCAGTGAATTTATCTCCTAAATTTTTTGATGATCATTTAAGTGTAAACTTAAATGTGCGTGGAGTTTATAATAAGAATCGATTTGCCGATACCGGAGCTATTGGTAGTGCTTCAGAATTTGATCCAACAAAGCCGGTCTATATTGCTGATTATGACTCCTCACAGCCCATAAGCGAATATAATAGCCCCTACGGTAATGGATATTATATGTCTCTTATAAAAGGTGCTTCACCCATTGGTATTGCTTTGGCTAATCCTGTAGGCATTCTAAATCAAAAACAGGATAAATCTACAGTAAAAAGAAGCATTGGTAATCTTCAGTTAGATTATAAGGTGCATTATGTTGATGGTTTAAGAGCAAACCTAAACTTGGGTTATGATGTATCCAGTAGTTCCGGTGATGTATTTATTATGGATAATTCACCAATGTCTTATACGCAAGGTGAAATAAAAGGGGGTTGGGGAGAAAACTCCTCTTATACACAGTTAAAGAGAAATCATTTGTTGGAATTCTACTTAGCTTATGACAAGATGATAGGCAAACATAAGTTTGATGTGCTAGCCGGTTACTCTTGGCAACATTTTTATAGAAAAGATATTACGAAATATCCTTATTCTGCAGCTCAAGCAGAAAAAACGGGAGAGGAATTCTATAAAACAAGAACAGGTTATGCCAGTGAAAGTTATTTGATTTCATTCTTCGGCAGAGCAAATTATCTGTTTGATCAACGCTATATGTTTACTTTTACTTTGCGTAATGATGGTTCTTCTCGTTTTGCTAAAGGCAATCGCTGGGGACTTTTCCCTTCAGTGGCATTAGCCTGGAGAATAAGTGAAGAAGCTTTTATGAAAGAGCAAGATGTTCTATCCGATCTTAAACTACGTTTAGGATATGGTATTACAGGACAACAGGATGTAGGGCAGGATTACCCACACTTGGCCAGATATAGATATAGTGAAGCAGGAGCAAATTATTTCTTTGGAGATCAGCAATATACTTTGCTTCGTCCTGAGAAATATGATAAAAATCTAAAATGGGAGGAAACAACCACCTATAATGTAGGTTTAGATTTCGGCTTTTTACGTAATAGAATATCCGGTTCTATAGATGCTTATTATCGTAAAACAGATAATTTATTGAATACGGTGTCCGTACCTGCTGGAGCTAACTTTGGTAATATTCTCTTGACTAATGTTGGGGAATTGGTGAATAGAGGTTTAGAGTTCAATATCATAGGGCGTGTCATTGAATCTAAAGATTTGAATTGGACTGTAAATTACAATGTAGGTTATAACAGAAATCGAATCACAAAGTTGACTGATTATGATGATCCTAATTATGTAGGGGTTATTCATGGAGGTATTACCGGAGGTACAGGTATTAATATATTACTTCATAAAACAGGAGCTCCTTTCGGATCATTCTATGTATATGAACAAATTTACGATCAAGAAGGGAAACCTGTTGAGGGTGCTTATGTTGATCAAAATGGGGATAATGAAATAAATGATAAGGACTTAATTGCCTATAAAGATCCGGCACCGGATGTAGTGATGGGATTCTCTTCTGAGTTGGTTTATAAGAATTGGGACTTTAGTTTTGCAATGCATGCCAATATTGGGTCTTATGCTTATAATAATGTCCTTTCTAACCGGGTAGCTTATGGTGGTGCAGACTTATATGATCCTTCCGGATTTTTTAAGAACAGAATGAATGCTGCAAAAAATTTGAATTTTAGTACTCCGCAATATCAATCTAGTCATTATGTTCAAAAAACATCCTTCTTAAGAATGGATAATATATCGTTAGGTTATACTTTCAATGAGAGTAAAATACCCGGAAGTTTAAGGGTTTATGCGTCAGTTCAAAATCCTTTTGTAATAACCTCTTATAAAGGGTTAGATCCGGAGTTTTCCAATGAAGGAATAGACAATAACATCTACCCAAGACCAAGAACCTTCTTGTTGGGATTGAGCTATAACTTTTAATCAATAATACTAATATGAAAAGAAATATATATACTATAGGAGTGCTGATGCTTGCTGTGTTTTTTACACTGAGCTCATGCCTTAATGATTTGGACACACGTCCGATTTGGGAAGAAGAGAATGACGCTGAAAATGTATTCAGTAATGAATTAGGTGAATATACATCTTTCATTGCAAAGATTTATGCCGGTCTTGCCATTTCCGGAAATAAAGGTGGTGATGACCAAGCTGATGTTGAGGGAGTTGATGGTGGTAGTCAGGCTTCTTTCTTAAGGGGTTTATGGAATCTTCAGGAATTACCTAGTGATTTGGCCCATTGTGTTTGGGTTGATGTGGGTATTGAAGATTTTAACTATATGACTTGGGCTATTGGAAATCCGTTTATTAAAGGATTTTATTATCGTTTATTTTACCAAATTGGTGTTGCCAACGAGTTTTTAAGAGAAACTACTGAGGGTAAATTATCCGATAGAGGCGTTAGTGATGCTGATCAGGCGATTATCAAAGAGTATAGAGCAGAAGCTCGTTTCTTGCGTGCACTGGCTTATTATCATTTACTGGATATGTTCCGTAATGTCCCTTTTATAACAGAAGAAAGTGCTGTAGGAGCTATTAAACCGCCACAAACAAATGGAGTTGATTTATTTAATTACATTGAAGAAGAACTCTTAGAGTGTTCGGAAGATATGTTAGATCCATTTGTTGGTTATAATGCCACTCATTATGGACGTGCACATAAAGCCGCTGCTTGGACTTTATTGTCTCGTCTTTACTTAAATGCTGAGGTTTATACCGGGCAAGAAAGATATACGGATTGTATTACTTATAGCAAAAAGGTTTTAGGGGTATCTGGTTATGCTCTGGAGGAGAATTATAAAAATCTTTTCGTTGCTGATAATGACCAATCCAAGGAAATCATATTCCCCATTCGCTATGAAGGTAATCAGACTCAGACCTGGGGTGGAATGACCTTCTTGATCTGTAGTACAGTTCCTCCGGCAATGAAGGATGAAATTTATGCCAAGGATGCATGGAATGGTAATCGTGCTAAATATGGGTTGGTTAAACTTTTTAATAAAGAAGCGAATGCTAGTAACGATACTCGCTCTAAAATGTTACATCCCGAACATGCAGAGAATGAACAAATTATTGATCCTAGTAAATTTACGGATGGAGTACCCGTAGTGAAATTTGTGAATTTGAAGAAAGATGGTACTCCTGTAACTGAAGCAAACCGTGAAGTTTACACTGATTTCCCTTACTTTAGGTTAGGAGAAGTTTACTTAAACTTGGCAGAAGCGGTATTGAAAAACGGACAAGGTGCTACAAAGCAAGAAGCCTTGGCTAAAGTCAATGAGTTAAGAGCAAGAGCCTATGACAAGAACACCGGATATCAAATTACTGAAAAGGATTTGACATTAGATTTCATCCTTGATGAGAGAGCAAGAGAGTTTTTCTTTGAAGCTCATAGACGTACCGATTTAATACGTCATAATAAGTTGACTACAGGTACTTATCTTTGGGATTGGAAAGGTGGTGTAGCCGGAGGTAAAGCTGTTGATGATAAGTTTAATATTTATCCTTTACCGGCTGATGATACAGGAGTTAACACAGGGCTCGAGCAAAATCCGGGTTATTAATATAATAAAATGAAAGTTATGAAAAACAATAAGATATTTAATGTTTTACTGATACTATTAGTATTGCTAGGAATAGGTTGTTCTAGTGATAATGAGGTAAAATTAAATCCAAATGACTTTGTGGAACCGGTTTTCTCCGCAACATTAAAAGATGGATTGGTTATTACGGAGGAAACCTTGAATGAGATAGTGGGTACTTTCTCTTGGGAAGCCGCGGATTTTGGTGTAAACACTGCTATCCTTTATAGTATTTATGCAGCAACTTCTGAGGATTTTAGTGATGAAAAGGTATTCTATTCCGAAACGGGGATTACAGAAACTAAACTCGAAGTTACACAAAAAGCGCTGAATGACATAGCTAATGAATTTGTGAACTCAGAAAAAGAATTGACCCTATATTTTAGATTGGCTGCTTCAATCGGAGAGGGTAGTAATCCTATTGATCTGAATGCTAAAGATATAACTAAGGTTTCCTTTACTAATTTCTATCTTGCTCAAGAGTTGTTTATGATTGGAGAACAATTTGGCAATTGGAATTGGGATTCTGATGAAGTAGTAGAAATGATAGCGGAAGGTTCTAATAATAATGCTAATTCCAATAGAAGATTTTGGACTGTTAAGTATTTTGAAGCAAATAAAGAGTTCAAGTGGTCTACAGAGAGGGCATGGGGAAAAGATTTCAATAAATTTGATAGCGAATTTACAGGTGAAGCTGAATTAAAGGTTAGTGGTGGTAATGTTAAATTTGAAAAATCAGGTTTGTATCTAATTTACATTAATTTAGATGGTAAATTTATACATGCTGAACCGGCTCGTATTTTTGGAATCGGTGATGCTTTTGGTGGTTGGGATTCAGAAAAATATGCTTTTGCATTAACAGAAGATGGAAAGAAAGTTCAGAATACAATCCTGGCTGATGGTAATCTTCGTATGTATGTAGAAACAAATGCCAAAGGTAAGGAAGACTGGTGGACTAGAGAATTTTCTCCTAAAGATGGTGTGTTACAATTTAGAGGTTCCGGAGAAGAATTAGAGGGTTTCTCCGTTAAAAAGGGCGAAGAAGTGATTATTGACTTCAATACAAATGAAGTTACGATTAAATAGTCCTATGAAATATATTTCTAGAAACTCTTAGAATAAGGTAAATAATGAGAGGGTGTATAAAGATCAATTTATACACCCTCATTATTTGCTTTATAGTATACTATCAAAGTTATGATGGTTATCTGTCTTTGGAGTGTTGAGAATGTTAAATGAAAAATTGAAAATGAAAAAATCAGATGTTATGAAACAATACAATTTTATAATTATTTTATGGGTTGTTATATCCTTTTTAGGATGTAGCACGAAACCACAGGAGCAAGAAGTCAACAAGGAGGTTCCTGAGTGGGCACAGACTGC
>JAAYSQ010000140.1 GCA_012523925.1 Clostridiales bacterium | reverse complement strand
TTTCTGTTATATTCTCTTCAGAATTATTTATGCTAACATTTACTTCATCTACAGTTCCCTCAATAGATTCATTTATAATATCCTTTGTTCTTTCAATTCTATCTATAAAATCTTTTAGATGTTCATTTATACTCATTACGGCAATATTGTCACTTAAAGAACTCCGTGTATTCTCTATAATCTCTAAATATATAGCATTTTGATCCACCATCGGAGTTATCCGAAGTTTTTCTATGTACCTATTCGGTACCCATTCCATCCAGACCGTTTGCCATATTCCACTCTGCGCAGTATAGAACATTCCTCCTCTGTCTAGTTTCTGTTTCCCCCGGCTATGATAGGAGGTATCACTTTTATCTATTACCTTAACGGTTAGTGTATTATCCCCCTCTATTAAGACATCTGTAATATCGATAGAGAAGGGCAGATATCCACCCATATGCTCGGTTACCTTCTGTTTATTCACAAACACTTGGCAGTACTGATCTACTGCTCCAAAGTGAAGAATACATCGGTATCCATCATATCCTTTATCAATTGGGATTAACCGCTCATACCATAGCAATTCATCCGGTTGTAACTGCCGGTTAACGCCAGATAAGATACTTTCCGGGGAGAATGGAACCAGAATTTCCCCCTCAAAGGAACTTGGCCACTCTTCCTCCTTCGTTATACTATAGTTCCAATAACCATTGAGAATGGTGTAATTATCCCTACGAAGTTGTGGCCTTGGATACTCGGACAGGACATTTTTAGGATCGATATACTCGCCCCACTTTGTATACAATTGATTGTAGCTATGTGACTTTTCTTCTCTAAACCGTAACGTTCGCAATGCATCTTTAAAATTCATAGCAGCACCGTCCTATAATCAAATAATCCCATTATTTGTATTCTATTCAATTATAATTGGAAACGACATAGGAAACAAGCAATTTTTTCCAAAACACTTTGTTTTATATATTGCATATTAATAAACCACATAAATGTAACTAAAAATGCCGGCAATACAAAGTTATCTGTATTTCCGGCATTTTTTCAAAGCATATCATTCTTAATTTATATACCACTACTTGTATTTATATACTATTGTTCGTAGTCTACTTCTTATGTAAGGTGCGTAAAAACATCTTTTATAGCAATGCAGTTGCAATTGCATTCTTTTGAATTTCAATCTTGAATACCTTACCATTGATACGTATATTTACTGGCATATCCTTATCAGTAGTATTTAAAAGCACCAATGCAATACTTCCATCCTGATTCTTGAATGCAGTCATCTCAAGATCCTTGGTGTATTTTGTAAAAGCTATCCGTCTAGCTCCTCTATGGATATATTTACTGAAGTGTCCAATATAATCGAAGGATAGCTTCACATCCAGTTGATCCTTTGTCGTATCTGCCATGATAGGAGCATCACATAAATTATTCACGTGGTTTGGCCCGCCCTTTTCATCAAGCAAGAGGTTCCAATCTAGGAAACCGGTCATACCACCATTTAGATTGCCAATCATATCATGGGCATACATCTGTGCGTTATGTAATTGATCTGCATCGAAACGGCTATATTCAACACAACCTTCCGTGAAAATCAATTCCTTATCAGGATAAAGCTCATGGGCAATCGGTAATGCTTCAAAATGATCTCCTGTATACCAATGGAAGGCAATACCATCAATCATTTTATCTGTATCCTCATCAATTGTTTCACCAGCACGTTCCACGATTCTTTCTTTATTATGATCCCAAATATTAATCTTAACGTTCGTTAATCCATGGGCAACCAATGCTGGGTAAAGGAAATCACGGATGAACACTTTCTCTTCCTCACCAGTATAGATGCATGAATCCCAAGTCTGAACAGCAAGCGGCTCATTCTGAACAGTCAGCCGGTTAACCTTGAATCCTCTCTTCTCATACTCTTTAATATAACGGCAGATATATTCTGCCCAAAGTTCACGATATTCCGGTTTTAACTTGCCACCATGCTTTCTATCACCATTGGTTTTCATAAAGGCAGGTGGTGACCATGGGGATAGCATAATATCAAGAGCCTCACCTCTTGTGTCCTGGGCTGCCTTTAGTAAGGGGAGTATATATTTGTCGTCTCTTGCCAGCGAAAAGGATTCCAACTTCGTATCCTCAGGATCATCCATAGCTGCATACATACCAACTGAGAAATCACAGCTATCAATATGACTTCTTACCATATTATAACGGTTTCCATCCTCACCAAAATAAAGTTCCAATACCTTCTTCTTATTCTCATTCCCCAATTTGGAAAATACATAGCCAGCAGCTTCTGTTAACGCACCACCAAAGCCAAGGATCTTCTGATATTCGATATGCGGATAAAGATTCACTACTTGATTTTCTCCGCCACCTTCAGGGAACGCCTCATACTCTTTAACAATTACTTCCTTCTTCCTGTTTACATAACACGTAGTAATTAGCTTCATAGTTTTCTCCTTTAACATTTTTATGGTTGTGTATTCATTTCTTTCTTTAAAATGCTGTTTTGCTTATTACTCTGGTACAACTGCCTATTTATTTTTGCTACGTTTTCTCTTTCGAGAAAGTGTAATCCAACCGATACAGGAAACAAGTATCGCCACCACTGAGCCTATTGCTGCTAATCTCATTATCCTATCCGTTTGCTTAAGGTTTTCCTCCATGCTCGTCGCTTCCACACTACTTTTAGGGACACTTTCCCAATCGGTGATTATACCGGGACTACCGCTATCCTCCTGCATTATGGCCTCCGTCTCCTCCGGTAATGGATCTGTATAGGAGGTTGCAAAGTAGATATCATCGAAATAATATGTTCCTGGTTTATTGACCCCTATACGTATTTCAATAAGATTGCTAAGGTCAACTTTCGCATCCTTTAAATCAAGGAAAAGCTTCTCCCACTTATAAGCAACCGGCATAGCTTCAGCCATCGTATATTGGGACCATGTAGCACCCGTACCATCGACTAAGGTAACATATAGTGCGTTATTTCCCTGACGTGCATATGTATGTAAGATGAGATATTGCATTCCTATAGCATTCACAGAATTTCTTATCATCGGTGGAACACATACATTTCTGGAGGTTACTGTAGGCATTTTTTCAGCGCCGGTAACAGTTAATTTAATTACCTGACTCTCTTCCTTGCTTGTATAGGTTTCCTTGGAAGATACCAATTCTGCATCAGCATCAGTTCCTGTTCTCAAATGAATCTTACCGTCATATTCAAAGTTCTGAAACCATTTTCTATTATTTTTAGATCCAGCATATTCATCCGCCATTACTCTTAGCAAATCATGTATATATTGATTCTTTGTAAAACTGTCCTTAGTCGTAACTTTACTCCATTTTTCCGCAATCACATCGGCTTCATCATGATAGATATCCACCTTTGGGGTCTCACTGCTACTACTATTAAAGATACCCCAACTTCCCATCCCCACCGTCTTATATGTCCAGGTAGTCCAGCTCCAACCTTGCTCATTAAAGACTTGAAGTGCATATTCCCAGCTAGGAAGTTTCTCAAACATGGTGAACTCTCCCACAAGCACCGGAACATTGTGACCAGCTCTACGATTATTCTCTACTTTGGAATCGATAAAACTTCTTTGGGTCACTACATTATCAATTCCATCCCATCCGTAGAAATGGTATTCATACATAACATTTTCCCAGCCATACTGGGATGGATTCGGCATATTTGTAGGTTCCCAGATGGCATTGAAAATTATAATATGATCTGAATCAACTGCACGTATCGCCTGATATAGACGATCGAAGAAGGGTAGCTGAACCTCTCCCCACGGTGCTCTTTCCTCCTCATTCCCTTCAGGCTCGTTTAGTAGACCATATCCTGCTATCGTAGGATTTCCTTTATAATGCTCTGCCAATTGTACCCATAGTGAAATAGTCAAATCCTGTGCTGCTTTATCCGTAAATAAGACAGAACCGCTGATGTCACCGGAATGATCCCTTCCATTTTGTGAGCCGGGTGCTGCATGAAGATCCAAAATTACATAAATATCTCGTTTGGCACATTCCTCTACGAACCAGTCGTAGGTTGCCAGTGTATCCTCACGTAGCTTTCCTTCCTCATCTTGTAAGTTAAGATAGGAAATCGGAAGACGCAGAACATTAAAATTTAGTCCTTTAACATTATCAAAATCATCTTCTTGCCACCATGCCTTTTCATAGATCTTAATTAACTCTTCTGCCTTTTCTTCACCAAATCGTTCGCGTAAGGTTGCAATTGCCGATTTCTGATCCGGTGCATTAGTGGGACACATCCAGGCCTCCATCACCTGCCACCCTCCGACGTTCGTTCCTCGTAATTGCACTATTTGGCCAAACCCTGCTTTATCTCTTAACACATTCCCGTCTACTTTTAAGAAACGCTCATCCAGAGTTCCTTCTTCATTCTGTCCTAATTCAAGCATACGAATTTTGTCATTTTTAATAACTCTCATTTTATCATCCAAACCTTCTTCCTTCTCGGAGATATGTTTCTCCGAGGCATGAACTGTCACGCCCTTGGCTGCTACCTTTTCGTTAATTTGCGGTGACCGGTGCTGGATCATACCGAATAGAACAATCATTAAGATAGCGATTTTTAACACCCCATAATACTTCTTATACTTCATTATATACTCCAAATTTATAAATATTTATAGGAAAATACCATACGTCAATCTGCACAATTCAATTTAGAATTAGTTCGTAATCTGAGCGAAGTAAGTTCAAGTGCAAATTGAAAGGATTTAACGAAATTCTTTCGCTACATTAAGTTTATGAAAGATAGGCAACAATTTCCTTGATCTCACCATTACGTATGCTTTCTGCCAAGGACCCACGGATGCAATTACCTGTAATCATACAATCCTTATCAATAATATGGATCTTTGTGATTTGTGCTGCATTTTCACCGTATGTGGATTTCCTATCAGGATTGCGATAGGTTACCTTACAATGTGACAGTAGCGTGAAGGAAGCTTCACCTTTCTCATCGAACATCCAATGAGACAGCTTCGGTTCCAGATGAAGTACCAGCTGATCCTCTTCATAAGTAAAGATCTGGTCACCAACAAACATTGTAATCCACATGGAAATGGCTTCTGTTGTAGAACCACTGAGACGAGCTACATATCCGCGTCCATGAAGTGATTCGTCTGGGTTTCTACTAGATGCAAGGAAGGAGGAATTCTCAAGAATACTTCTTCCATATTCCTTTGGATCACGGAAAGCTACCAAAGCGGTAGGCAGATCTTCATAAAACCTCTCATATAAACCAGCCTTAAGCATGGACAACAGATACTTATACTCCATATGAAGGAATACACTTTCCCTTTCTAACCACCCTGGTGTGAATGCTCGAATTCTACCGTTTTCCATGGAAATATGATCAATCGGAACACTGGTTTTATACATCTTAAGTTTCCGGTCAAATAATTCCGACTGCTTGATTTTACAATAAAGTTCATCCGCCATATCAATATTATCCAGAGTACCTAACATCTTTGCTGGGCCTTCTAAGAAGTAAGGTAAAGGACTCACTTCAAAAGCTTTAACCTTTACTTTTGGTCGACCATAATAACTATAAATTGGTTGTCCTTTCTCGTCGAGTACTGGTTCATATTCAGTTGCACGGAAGGTAAAATAGGTAGGAACAATGCCATTGCCATATTCGCAAGCCTTTGCAATTCCCTTCTCTAACTTCTCATCAAACAACTTAAAGATTGCTTGAATATCCAATGTGTCAACTATTACTTCTTCACCCGAAAGCATAAAACGAACTTTTTCTCGATACTGCTCCCGAAGTGTAGATACCTTATCCCAGTAGGTAAAGTCGTCCCAGCCTTCCTTCAGAGAGTTATGTAAGGCCTCTGATACTTCGATTAGAAAATCATAGATTTCAATCGGAAGAGCCATCTTACTTTGTCCAGTGACAGAATTGATTATAAAGGAAATGAGACGTTTTAATTCAAATGTTTCTGACATACCACTTCCAAATAGTCCTGGTAAACCATTCATAGCATCATTCCAACCAGGTTTACCACCATCCATCTCTACACCCATTCCATAGGAATCTATTAAAGCAAACTTATTCAAAGCCAAAGAGATCATTTTCCCCATGAGGGAAGTTGTTGCAAAGGAGCCAGACCTTGTCTTAAGCCAATTGGTGCCATCCTTTATGAAACCATCTTGATTTATTTTCTCCTCATCATGAACTAAGGAACCGTATTGTCTAACTTCATTATTACTATTTAATACATAGGTTTCGCTTCTTGGCATAACCCTAGCAGGGCTGTCATAAAAACGATAGCTTTGATCCTCAAATAGTAATTGTCTTTTCTTCTCCGGAAAGATTTTCAGATAGTTTTCCACAAGATCCATATTATAGTCCCAATGATCGCTCCAGTAGCCTTCACCAAAGCCAGCTTCAATATTTTGATCACAATATTCCAGAAGCTTTGTAAGGAAAGCATCCTCACCACAAGCAATCTCTATATGGTGGCGGGCAATGCAATTGGCAATCTGACCGGGGGTAAAGGATCCATCTAATATTTTCTGAAGGGCTTCAATATGTTCTTTTACATTTTCCTCTAGGAGTGCTTTCATTTTCTCTATACTATCTTCCTTCACCTGGAATGTGGAAGGACGCACCTCCAGTGGGTTGTATCCATCTATCTGAGTTAACTGAAAGAAAGTCTTAATATTAAAGCTCCCAATATCCTTATTGAAGAACACATCATTCCTTCGATTCTGGTTCACATCTCGGAAGTTTCCATTCCCCTGAGAGTAGTACTCTCCTGCAATAGTAAAGAAATTGTAATCCCTCTCCGGATCCCCGTGTTTACGACTGAATAAATGAATAACCGATTTATTGGTATCCTTATTAAATACGTAAGGATAGCCTCCCCGAAGGAAATTATCTAAATAACATTGCTCCATATATTGGTCAAATACCGGTTGCCCCGTATGCGTTCTTATATCTTTTGTTAGCTCTTCCACGAATTGATCTGCCAATTGTTCCTTCTGAGGAAGGTAATCTTTCGAACAGATTCTACCGATTTTTTCATTAATTTGTTCCGGAGATCCCGCAAAGCCAATTAAGGTATAGAACTGATGAGTCTGCAATGAATCTAAAGTAAAATACTGCGGTGTAAATCCACAAGGCACCTTATTATAGAAGCATTGTTTCCTCGCCATCATTTCCTGTAAGGGTTGCTCCATAAAGCCAATCGGATTCACTAAGGAAGTGTCATAATCAAAGATTATATTAGCATCATAAATTACCGGAAGGATGCTATCATCATGAACAGATAGGTAGAAATAACCTCCCTCAATTTCCGATACTTCTGAAGAATCGTCACTGGAAGAGCGCATGGTATAGTATGGAACCATCTGCTCGATGTTCTTAACATCTGACCAACTCTTAAGTAAGTTAGACATTTCTTTATATGCGCTATTGGATATGCCATATGGAATAATCTTAGGCAGACCATCCAAAAGCTCAATTTCTTTCAAAGATTCATCAGTATTTTCTATACTAACATGACGGACCAAGGCACCGATACTTTCCTCTGGAAGGACTGTATAATTTATCTTAATCCGTATTCCATAACGAAGGTTGACCTCTTCTATAGCAAAACTATTCTTGCGAATAAATAAGGTTCTCTTTGCTTTTTTATCTTGAGAACGAAATGGTTCAAAATACTCTCCGTTACATTTGATAAAGGTTCGAAAACCTTTGATAGGTGTATTCTCATAAGCTGTATTAGCTGGATTAAATTCCATAATTGCATTGTTCTTATTATGTATACCAAAACTATTAATTCCCTGTCCCCGATTCGTATAATATACCCAGAGCGGAATTCCCTTAATACCTGCCAGCCCTGGCAGGAAACTGGAAAAGGCAGGCATCTGGTCAAAATCCTCGATGATATAGGTATCACCATCTAAACGATAACGTTCCATAATATCCTCCTAAATTAAAAGTAATTTATCCAAACACTATCCTTAGCTTATATCCGTACTTTACATGAATCTCTCACAATCAGTGAAGGAGACAAGTACGTTACCGTACCCGGTGATGCATCCTTCGACTCAATTAGTCGTAGCAGTTCCGTTGCACTGGCAGTTCCCAACTCCGTAACCGGGCTGTGGATTGTTGTCAATGCTGGATTATAATAACCAGATAGCGTTATATCATCAAATCCAATTACACTTACCTGATCTGGAACCTTAATTCCCGCCTCATTCAATGCGCGGATACATCCCCAAGCCATTTCATCGTTAGCACAGAAGAAAGCATCCGGCAGTTCTATTCCCTTTAATAACAGAACTCGCATTTCACTATAAGCCAAGGTCTCTTCAAAATATCCTCGTAGGATAATCGATTCGTCCATTGGTAAGGAATATTTCTTTAATACTTTTTTATATGCCTCAAACCTTTTCTCATCATCAATATTATAAATACCATGAATATACCCAATGCGACGATGTCCTTGCCGAATTAAGTATTCCATCGCTGTGGTTCCACCCTCCAGGTTATTGATAACTACACTGGACATATTTTCTCCCGTGTACTCACGGTCGATAAACACAATCGGCATTTTTGTTAAGGCTATCCGATCTATAAATTCATCTTGAAGTCTCTCATTGAATACAATTGCCCCCGCCACACCAGAGGAGATAATCATGCCATAAATTTCTTCACTGGTGTTCTCATTACTAACATAGATGTTTAATAAATAGCCCTTCAATTTACACTGTAAATGTATTGCCTGAGTTAACATGCGATAGAAATCACCTTGGATACTTGATAGAAATAAGCCAATAGTATTCTTCCTATTGGATTTTAAATATTTTGCATTCATATTTGGCACGTATTTTAATTTTTCTACTGCATCCAGTACTTTTTTCTTAGTAGCATCACTTACTACGTCCACTCCGTTCAGCACATTCGAAACCGTTGATATTGCAACACCTGCTTCATCGGCTACATCTCTGATAGTTACCATTGCTATTCTCCTAACTTACTAATTAATATAGTTCATGTAATTTGCTACGGGTCAAAAGCAATCATATACTAATAATTTGCATATATTGAATTAAACCCCAAGTAATAGGAAGCATATTTTAATGAGCAACTGTTTGAAGCCGTTGGTACTTAGACTATGTATTTTATGGTCTTATGTACCACTACGTGCTTCAATCAAACGGGAGTGTGTTGCGAATGAAATATGTTTCATAGTACTTGTCAACGAACAAATTATGCAAATTCACTTAGTTATCTTCGTTAGCTTTTAACTATCATTTCTTAATTAATTCATTAATTTCTTTGCTTTGGTAGACCCTTACATAATCCACTACCATTTGTACGGGATAAATACTTTCATCCATCCCTTTTGCTCCTCCCCAATTACCGCCTACCGCGATATTAAGAAGAAGATGCATCTTTTTATCAAAAGGCCATTCCTTATAGGTCGGCACTTTTTTATAATCCTTGGGATCAAAGGTAAAATACAATTCCCCATCAATAAATGCCATGATTTTATCCGGCAACCATTCCACCGAATAGACATGAAAATCATTACTGACACCCTCGATATATTTTGTCGCTGTCTTCTGTGTATTAATACTGTGATAATAAGACTGGGTATGAATCGAAGCATGGATTGTATCTTGATTGTATCCCACATGTTCCATTATATCAATTTCACCCGATGCAGGCCAACCGCCATATTCCCAGTCCGTAGGAAGCATCCAGATTGCAGGCCAGGTCCCAAGCCCAGAAGGAAGTTTTGCACTTACTTCAATCTTGCCATAGAGCCAATCGCCTTTCCCTCTGGTAACCAATCTTGCCGAGGTGTAATCCATTCCTTCTTTGGCTTCCTTGCGGGCTTCAATAATTAGATGGCCATCATTCACGTAAGCATTTTCTCCTTCCGTATAATACTGAAGCTCATTGTTGCCCCAGCCATGGCCTCCAACATCATAGCCCCATTTCGTCTCATCAGGCAGTCCTTCATAATCGAATTCATCTGCCCACACTAAATCATAGGTCAAATTATCGTAGTCATATTCAAAGCCCATCGTTCGTATATCCTCCTCTTTCACTTCGTCAATCTTCTTCGGATCTACATAAGCATCGGAAACCTTCGTTCCGGTACGGTACCCGCCTTCCTCCTTACACCCCATAAAGAGAATGCTAGGAAGAATACAAGTAATTACAGGAAGTAACCATTTCCATCGTTTCTTCTTCATAGATTATGCAGTCTTTATTGTGTTTTATCTTACCAAAGGAGACCGCTTCCCCCTTTCCAATTCAAATACATATAATTATTAAAACTCCAAAGATTTACATATGTTCATCCTATAATAAATCTGAAAATTTGAGATAAATGGCAAATGCCATAATAAACCTTCTACGTCAATTTGCACAACCACGTATTTTGTGGTTTGATCACGTGTATTTTATGATCTTATGTACCGCTACGTACTTCATCCAAGCACTGCCTTTTGCAGTAAACATAATCTACTCACCAGTAATTCCCGTATTCTCTATACCTTGAATAAAGTGTTTTTGTACAAAACTATAGAGAATTAAGAGTGGTGTAATCGATATTAAAGTAGCTGACATCTTATATGCCTCATTGAGTCGAAATTGTGCACTGCCCCTTCCCGCGGAAGCATAGGTTTGAAATGCACTATCGAACATATTTAACTTAGCTGGTAGAAGCTCAATGCTATTACGCACCAAAGTTCCTGTCACATAGGTTTCATTCCAATTCCAGACGAAAGAAAATAGGAACACTACAAGAACCGTAGAGGCAGACAGCCTCATGGCAATCTGTATGAAGATTTGTCTTGGACTTGCCCCATCAATCATCGCTGCCTCATCTAAGGAATATGGAATTAGATTAAAGAAATTATAAAATATTAGGATTAGGATTGTGGAGTTTACACCCTGTCCAAATAGCGCCATTAATATCTGTGGTATCGGTGTACCAATCAAGTTAAATCCCAAGAAATTCTGAGTAGAGATAAAAAGCATTAATCTCGGAATCATTAAAAGAGGAACCGGAATTATAAATGCTAATATAATCATGATAATCCAAAACTTTTTAAACTTAAAATTGTATCTGGATAATGCAAATCCGGTTAGTGCGGATACAATTGTCTGCGCAATAGCTAATAATGCCGAGAACCAGATGGAATTTACCAGCGTCTTCTTAAGATCTAATACAGTTCCAGCCACCTTTAAATTGTTAAAAGACGGACTCTTTGGCAACCAATCTACGGAAGGATCAATTACATCCTTCGTAGACATAAAGGTCATGGAGATCATCTTTAAGATCGGTTCCAGATATACGAAACTCACGCACACCAGCACAAAGTATATGCATAATTTTAAGAAGGTCTGAAACTTACGCGCTCGAATCATTCTGATAAACTTATCTTTCATCATCAATAGTGCCTCCTTACCTTCTCTTTATTTCGGAAAATCAAAAATGCAATCCCAATTATGATCAATACTACAAAACTATAGATCCATGAAAATGTTGCTGCAATACCAAGTCCACCACTGGTATTCTCCGTTGCTTTTTTAATCAGGTCATAGACTGGATTGATGGAGAAGGTACCTAAGTTAGCTATAGTAAATATGGTTACCACCAGTACCAATGGTTTAATGATCGGTATCGTTATCTTCCATAAGATCTGCCAGGAGTTTGCAGAATCAATCTGCGCAGCTTCGTAAAGACTTGGATTAATTTTCTGCAATCCATTAATAAATAGTATAATTGGAATACCTGTAAACCAGAGGATAATCGACAACTCTTCAAAGATACCAATCAAAATCCTTGCAAATGATTTGGAGTAGGAAGCTACCATTTGCAGTATAAATATATTTGAAAATCCTAAAAAACTATCAACCCGCTCTGAGTAGGAACGGGAATCAATCAACTGATACATAACCGGCCCAGACATAATAATCACCGGTAAAAAATAAATGGTGCGCAAGAATCCTCGTAAAAATGTAATCTTATTCAATAGGTAAGCTAGAATGAAGGATAGGATAACGATAACAAAAGTATAGGGAATAATCATTCCTAAAAATGCCAGCATTGCCGGAACAAATTCCACATTTTCAAAAAAAGCCATGATATAGTTATCCAATCCGATAAATGTAATATCAAATCCTAAAACCGTCTGTCTTACCTCGGTAAAGCTTAGTACTATGGTCGCAACAAATGGAAAAGCAGTAAATATAAGAAATCCAATAATCCAAGGCAACATAAACCTATACCCATGGCGATTCTGCCTTTGCTGGTATGTAATTAACTTTTTCTTTTTAGCCATATTACTGCACCTCCTGCCCTGCAATCACGAATGCGCTTAGAGGCGCTATCCCTTGCTGCCCATATTGGTATGTGTCTTCCGTATAATTAATAATTATTTGCTTTGTACTTGTATCATCTTGATAGGTGTTCAAAATAACCCCATTTTCTAATACTTTTCTTCCAGTCCACTGATAACCGATAACTTGACTTAAAGCCTCATTTACCTTGGAGTAAACCTCTTCCACCCGTCCCTCATACTGATCAAACTCTGTAGAGTATAGATTAGAAGACGGCGTTGATGCCAAATGATAAGAAGGCTCCATCGATAGGATAAAGGATGGCGACAAGTTGTAATCGATCATTCTTAAGATATCCGCTTGCGTATAGAAGGAAAAATTGGAGTATGGAGCATAAACCTCCATTGTCCCATGGAGCACCATCTGCAAGAATGGCACTGTATCCGTCTCAAACACATACTGGGATGTAGTGACAGGACTTTGCAGATATCGGTCCGTATACTTCCATAGATACATATTCGGATTCTCAAAGTTAAGCTTTATGTTCTCCTTGCACTTAGCAAAGACCTCCTGATATATTGCAATTGCTTCTGTAACTGTAGTTTCTACCCCATCGCGATTGTAATTACTAACTAGCGTATCTGAGATGCCTCCAACCGTTAACGAGTCGCTATAAGGCGCAGCCAATCGATATATTTTCTCAAACCATTCCGCACTGCGCTTGGGTGTCGCATAGCCAAACTCCGATACTGGCGAATTCTCAGGCAATATCATCTCCTTGTTAAGAAGTAAATACCAGGAATTTATATGCCTTGCTGCATTGGATTGGAAATTAATCATTTCCCGATTAATCGTTACAAAATCTCTAGCATAGGATATATCAACCTCTTGCTCTGCAAACTTTTCTATTAATTCTTTGAATTCTTTTTCCTTACCAATCTTTCTAGAAAAGCTCCCTTTGTAAGGTTTCGCCAGGGTTTCTCCCCCTTTTTGCCAGCCATATAGGCCAACGTTTATATTAGTAATATCTTTGGCCATAATCTGTGACAGCATGGTATCTACATCTTCCACCGTAGTTACCACCACTTCTTCCGTACCTACAATGCCTTTCTTCGAGTCTGCCATGATAAAGTCTAAACGCAAGGGAATATCCGCTGAATGCCCTTGATCCCTCTCATTTAATATACCTTGCTCTATCAGATGCTTGCGATATGTGAGAGCCATCCCTGTATAATCCGCTGCCGGGGTTCCATCAGAACCATCGCCTGCCAGGAAGGTATAGGTCATATTAATATCCATCACATTGGGCTCATCCATAAGCGTAAAGTAACCATCCGCTTTCTTGTTATATACTTGGAAATAGTTCACATTATATACAAACCTAGGATAAACATAGTTATAGGCGGTTAGATTTTCCTCCGGTCGAACAGCAATCTGCATATATTCCGCTCCACTGTCTGCATAGGCAACAAATGCTGCCTGTTTATCTCCATGAGCCACTCCAAATACAGGTATTACCGGATCCTTTAATGGGATTGCATCCGATAAAGAAGTAGCATAGTAGGTATTCTGGGAAGGATCAGCGCCATAGACATCTCCGTAGTACATGGAGAAGGACGCATTATTGTCCTGAAAACGGATCAATGCTCCACTGCCATCTGGGACAAATATGTAACCTGGAATCATGTACTTATCCTCAATGATATCGTACATTTCCGTTTCTGGATTATAGTATTTTGTCTTACCACCACTGGCACCAAGGAAAGGCGTTATATTAATTGCTGCTAAGGAGCTTTTTCCTTTCCCAGTTATATCTTCATCCTTAATTTCATAGGTGATGGAGTCTTGACCTAAGGTGATATGTACTTTAACCTTTAACTCAATGTTCTGAAAATTCACATCCAGTCGCCTAGTCGCTGGGTTATCATTCAAAGTCACCAATTGGGATTCCACCAATTGCCGGGAAGCAGAAGACATATATTTGATAGTTCCCTCCTCATAGTATTCCACGGTAAGAATGGAATTGGAAATACCGGTATAAGTGGTATTCATTCCTTCCTCTTGAGGAATCGCCAACTTTTCTGCTTCTTCTTTGGTCTCAGCTTCTAATATTTGATCATTGATATCCGCTCCAAAAGGAATATCAAGTCCAGTCTTCCAGGTATAGCCGGATCGTTTGTCCTTGATTGCAATAACATCCCGATCCTCCCGAAAATAATACTCTAAGGTACCCGTCTCATGTAGTAATTCATATTCATCCACATTGACAATATCATAGGAAACTTTGTCAGGTGGAAGCTTGGTATCTCGATTCGTAGTTAGATAGGCAGCCTGCACAAGCCCACGAGAGACGATGCCAATAGCCAATACTGCCAATATAATTAGTAAAACTCTTCTCAATTTAACGAAATACATTACGCGTCGCCTCCGTTCCTATGGATTTGATAAACTGCCAAAGCTGTTCCCACATGATAATAATAATTAATGCAATAATCGTTACTATAATGATAAATACTGCTGTTATGATTAAACTTACTATAGTTTCCTTAGTTGTATAATCATGTACGGTCTGGAGACCAAGAAATATAATAATGATCGACCAGACAACTCCGATTGTAAGAACAAGCGTAAGCATAAATGATTCATTCAAGGTTAGATAATAAGACATTATAATTACAATCAACATGGAACCCATCAAAGGAAGGAGTCCATAGGCTGGAATCATGAATACTTGCTGTAAACTTCCATCGCCGTCTTTGATGGAAGCAACAAGATAGTTACAAATAATAAATAATGCCCCTATTGCAATGAAACCAATCACAATCGCATTGATATCCATGTCCTCTACATCTTTAAATTGATAAATAAATCCTTTGCTGGTCTGATAAGCCATAAAGATAATAAAAAACAGTAGATAAAGAATCGATGCCCCTATGACAGATCCACTGCGGCCCACTCTCATGTTGTAGTACTGATCAATTGGATGCTTTGGTATCCTAAATGCATAAAGCACATCCCTTAGAATTGGAACTGAATATAACTTTTTGATCAATCTTCTTTTTGATTTGCGGATTAATCGTTTCTTATCCAGTTTCTTAATTAGAAAGGAACAAAACCAAAGTAGAGCAATAACACCTGCAATTCTTGAGAGGTTGGCCTGAAGCCATATATTTCGCACTTCCCAAAAGGCTTCGGAATAGTACTCCCTATTTCCTGCAACTTCAAAATGCTCCATTGCCTCTTCATAGAAACCAGCATGAAGATACGCTTTTCCTACGCCATTATGCGCAAGAACGGACATTTGATTTAATTTGAGAACTTCATTCCATTGTTCTAAGGCTTCCTCATAAAGCCCCTGCTCATATAGACCCATAGCATCATATACCATAAGCGCATAATCCGTAGGCTTAAAGGATTGCAGATACCCTTTATCTCCATCGGCAGTCCATATATTTCCGTTATTATCCACTGCTATGGTAGGAAGTTTGGAATATAAGCCGGATACATCCAGATCAAATACCTTGGAGCCAAATTCAAATATTAACTCACCAGTGCTGGAAAACACCTCAATATATCCATCATGGATACTGGTATAAATAATTCCATTCTTATCAACATAGACATCTGTCATGGTATCACTTTGATAGTTTTCTGCTTTTAGCATATTTCCACCAGCGGTATTGTGCTTTTTTAACGCGTCAGTATGAGTTCCCATAGTTGTGGAGTACACAATCCCCTTCCCATCTATAAATAGGTTGGAAAAGGTAGTGGGAACTCTTGCAACTAAATTCTCTAACTGTGCTCTGGTAAAAATCGCATTCTGAATTGCCTGAACAAAGGTGAGCTTTGTTTTATTAACTGTAAAGTACCCTAGAAAGTCACCACTATTCGATAATTGAATAATACCGTTATAAACACCCTCTCCAACAAGATAGATGTTCCCTCCATTATCTACTGCAACGCGCAAAGGCTCAAATGGTGTATCCGCGAAAGATGGAGTTGTCGGCCTGCCAATTGACTGCAGCAGGTTAAAATCCTTATCAAATTGGAAAACCATCTTTGCAGAAGGATCTGCTACATAGATATCCCCTTTTTTTGTGACAAAAACTCCTCTCGGATTCTTTAAGCTTTCATTCTCCAGAATTCCAACTACCGTACCTGTATCAATCGAATATTTGACAACCCTACGGTTCTGGGAATCTGCTATGTAGAGCATATTATCCTGATCAATATATAGATCATCCGGTGCTGCCAATTCCAGATTAGTAATCGTCTTATCTGGAAGGTAGGCGTCCTGGGTGCGTGTCCAATAGCCATCCTCATCTAATGTATAGGTATAACTTGTTGCCTGTGATGCTGAAACAGTGAGCGTTGGCACACTGCAAATAGCTAAGGCAATCAACACGCAAATAATTGCTTTCATACTTTTTATCATTATTGTTGCCTCCTATTTAATACCCGAATGTGCCATTGTATTCATAACCTGAGAATTCATCAGGATAAATATGATTAAGTTTGGCAGGAACAAAATTACGGAAGCCGCCGCTGCCATCCCTTCTGCTGCAATGGCATTATTGGTTGATAAAGAATTCAAATAGAACGCTAGGGTCTTCATCGTATCATTGGTTATAAAGTTATTGGAAGCCTCCGTTGCATTCCATACTGATTGGAATGTTAATACAATAGATGTGGCCAATGCCGGCCTCGTCAAGGGAATTATTATTTTCTGTATAATCTTAAGATCCTTGGCCCCGTCCATAACTGCTGCCTCAATCAATGCATTGGGGATTTGGTCTACAAATTGCTTTACCAAGAAAAGCCCTACTGGCATAGCGATAAGAGGAAGTATATGGGCGAGCCAGGTATTAATTAAACCCGTCCTAACAATAACTATGTACCTTGGTACAGATACGGCCGTCGCTACAAACATCAATGCCATCTGGTTGATATTAAACAAGGCACCTTTCAAACGAAACTTTTTCTTTGAAAATGCATAGGCCGCACTGATTGTAATTATGACATTAATAACTACCGTAAAAATGGATATCATAATTGAATTAAATAAATACCGTGTCATTGGCACTCCTGTTGTACCGGATAAGGTAAATAGATCCCGGAAGTTCTTTAAGGTTGGTTCCCTTACGAATATAGTTGGTGGGAAAGCGAATAGTTCTCCCAGTGGCTTAAATGCTTTATTAATAACCATAACAACCGGTAATATCATAAAAATGCCAAGCGGTATGAGTATGATGTAAAATTTTATTTGCGAAACGGAGAAACGTTTCGGATTCATTTTATTTCCCTGATATCTTGCCATATAAACCATACCTTTCTTCTGCATGAATTGTATGCATACTTACCTTCAAATCTTTGATATATAGATAAAATTTAATGCCCTTCATAGCTAAATCTTTTTAGCTAAATCTTTTTCCTCACACTAACTCATCTTTCTCTCCGAATAGTCCATGAGCAACTTTGGAGAACATGGTTACAATTAGTAATAGAACCACGGATACCGCAGCTGCATACCCCATTTCATACCGCAGGAAGCCATAATCATCAATATGATTGGTAATCAGCTGCCCTGCAAGACCAGGAGTCGGATTCATACCGGATAAGGTAACGCCAATCCATCCCATATTGAAGGCATTAACGATGGACATAACCGCACCGAATAGCATCTGTGGCTTCATGGAAGGAATGGTAATATAGATAATCTCTTGGAAACGATTCTTCATACCATCGACATAAGCTGCTTCATATAATTGCTCATCGATGTTTAAAATACCGGACACCATGGCTAAGAAACCAATTCCCATGGAAGACCAGAGTGATACAAAAATCATAATATTCATCAAATAATCTGGCGACAGTAGGAACATGATCGGCTGATCAATAATATCCAACTTCATCAGAAGATGGTTGAAGATCCCACTTTGATCACCAGAGAATACTGACTTCCAAATAACGCCGATAAATACATTACCAAGCATGGATGGGGTATAGATTGCCAAGGATAGAATGGTTCTTGGTACCTTTTGAATCTGTGCCAGCATCCATGCAAGTAGGAAAGATAATACATAACCACCAGGTCCTACTATAAATGCATACTTAAAAGTATTCGGCAGAACGAATTTAAGAAATGCTTCATCCTGTGTTAGTAAAACTATATAGTTGCTAAACCCTGCAAAAGTCGGCTTATTAATAACATCAAAATAAGTAAAGGACAGCCCAATAGCAACCGCAATGGGAATAGCAATAAAAGTGAAGAAAAGAAGTCCATAGGGAAGCAGAAGCAGAAATGCCTGTATGCTTTCTCTTTGAAAGCGTAGCTTATACTTCTTTGATTGATTAGGTCTTGCATTCCTATTTGCCATCTACTCCACCTCCTGCTTAGCATTTTTCATCTGCTGGGCAATCCAATCCACATCTCGGATTACATAGGATTTCACAAGGTTACCCTCTGTATCAAAATAGCCCAACTCTTTCATCTTACGGTTAATTTCTCGGTTGATACCAATTACTTGTTCATCAATTGCTACTTGAGCAGTAACTCCGTCATTAATCATGGTATTCCAAATATCGGAAATGGAACGCTCCAGCATATATTGTCCCGGAGTTCTGGTGATATCTCGAAGCCATACAATTTGATCAAGAATTACCTGTTTATCTGCCTGATCAAAGGGAGCCTCTTTTACGGCTTCCACATTGGAAGGTAGCCAGACAAAGGTCTTACCGTAGGTAGATTGCAAGGTATAGGTATAGTTCACTTGAGTTTCATAATCGGTCCACCATTTTAGAAATTCCCAGGCATCATTAACCTTCTCTGAGTTTTTAAAAATAACGCCTCCCGTGCCATTAGCAATATACCATCTAGAAATCGTTCCATCCTCCTGAATTGTTCCTGGGTAATCTGACAATCTCCATTGACCTTCAAGCTCAGGTGCACCATTTTTAATTAAAATGTAGTCATTTAGATTCACAATTCCTATAGGCAAAGTACCATAGCGGAAGGAATCAAAGAAAGAGATTACTTCCTTGGGAAGAGAATAAGCAATGAACAAGTCGCCCAAAGCCTGTATTCCTTTAACTCCATTTGGTTGATCTATGGCTGTTCTAAGCCCATCCTCAGTAAATAGCCTTCCATTATGTTGCAGTATTAAGGAAGACGTCTGATAGTACCACTTATAACCAACACCGGAAGAAATATTATGATAGAAATTCATTCCATATCGTTGTAGAGTCGGTAATTGCTCCGTAACCTCCTGCCAAGTGTTCGGTGGTTTTAGACCAAGACTGTCATAAATATCTTTACGATAGATTAGGGCATAGAAATCTAAAGTCTCTGGTATCGCATAGACCCCTTCATTATAGGTATAGGGCACGAGAGAGCCAGGAACAAAACGGTTTGCTACCGCCCAAAAATCTTCAAACTGAGTCATATCATAGATTGCTCCACGGCTTGCCAGTTCAAAAGGTAAATGGGATAGTAATCCCAAAGCCAGATCTGGTGTCTCGTTCGCCGCTTGTGCCAATGTTAATTTATTGGCATCTGGCATAATGGATATCTTAACCTTGATGCCTGTCTTCGGTGTAAATTCGGTATCTGCCATTTTTTGAAGCAGATCCACATGGGTGGTTGCTCTATTAACCCAGATATTTAGAGCCTCTGGATCATTATACTGATTAAACTTCTCCGATGTAAAGGAATAGATTAAGGTCTTAAAGCCATTGCCTAAGGATGATAAAATCCTTGCATTTGCTCTTGGTAATTCCTGATTACCATAGACATAGATTCGATCCAAGGAGAAGTCCTGTGTTACTAATTCCGTAGTGAAATTACTCATGGATTTCAGTACCGAATTATCTCTTCCCGAAGTTAGATTCTGCTTATATAAGGCAATCTCATCGGGGTATTCCTGCATCTCTACAATAAAGTCCAGCGCCTTATCCAGATAAGACAAAAGCGCACTATTCACGCCATTGGGGGTGTAGTTCTGTAGAGTATATTTTATGTGATTAATTAAGGTGACGTAAGCCTCCAGATAATCCGGTATCTCCGGAATATACCTGGTCATCTGCCAGGTACGGTTCTCGTCACGATTTGCACCGGTAATCTTGGTAATTTCCAACTCCAATTGCATGACATGTTCAGAAATCAGTCTTGCGTACTGATATGCTTCTACTATTGGTTCCATCTCAGATCGTAGCGTAATGGTGTGAACACCTTTGGTAAGATAGAACTCGTAAGGAATGCCTTGCTCATCACTTAAGACTTCATTCTCCCAGTGGCTTCCTGTAGAAGCAAAGGCATAGTTTTTAAGTTCTTTAAAAGGAACAAGGCCATCAATGCGAATTGTATTAAAAACATCGAATTCTTCTTTGGAATTCTTATAATGTAATGCAATATGATAGAAACCATCCTCGGGAACTTCCATTTCATATGTAACTTCAGAACCCGATTCAGTCCAATTTAAAGTGTTTAACAATTTATATTCACTATCATGAGGCATGAGGGCAGGATTATTCTCCGAGCCATAGATTGCCTGTGTCGTATTTTTCCAGGCATAGCTATTGGAATTAATCGTAACCATGGAAGTCACCAAAGAACCTGTATATTGCATATGGTAGTCCTCGTAGGTAGGCACTTCCAATGGTGGAGCTTCTGCTATTATGGTTCCTAGCCCCAAACCATCATTGGATATATTCGTAATCTTTATCACATTTATTCCTGCATCAAAATTAAATAGCAAGGGATCACAAGTATAATATGTATTGTTATATAAATAAGCTTCCGTCCACTCTTCTCTTCTAACCTGTCTTGGAGCCACCTGATCCCCATACCGGTCGACCGGATAATCTTTCGTTTCGTCACTCCAGTATAATGGCAACCCAATATTCTTCATCTCATCAAAATCTTGATTATCATTTATCATAATTTCAACATGAAAATCCGCCAAAGTATCTTGCATCGGCTTATAATCCATGATCAGATAATAAAGTCCTGGTGTATCAATCTCTATTAAATATTCTGCTGTTTCATTGTAATCTAACGATACTGCTAATCCGTCATAGTCCTCCAGCTCCAGACCCGAATCAGGTTGTGCAGTATATCTACCTCGTCCAGTTTGCATTTCCCCATTGGCCATAAATTGTGAATACCTTGTCGGCCTATTACCCAAGGAATTATTCAATAAGGAAAAGGCGGCTTGAACTTTATCTTCTTCAATTCCAGAAATATACTTGGTATTATTTCCAAACAGAAACAAGGCTGCAATAACACCTGCTGCAGCAATCCACATCAATGCAATGAATACCTTCTGCCTTCTATTCTTCATTGTAACTCGCTCCCCTTATGGTAAAGGTTGTTGCAAAGCAAGAATAAATATTTGTTTTGCAACAACCCCATATAGCTTCTATAGGTCTAATTTATTTCTTCTTAAAATCCTCATCCGTAAAACCATAGAATTCTCTTAAGCCATCTTTCAACTGTTGCTCTGCCAAATCATAACGCTCATTGATCGTCTTATTCCAATCCGGAAGTTTTGCTTTAACCTGATCTAACCAGTTGGGATCGGTTCTTAAAGCTCCGGCAATATTAATGTCATAGATATAGGTCCATTCATAACTTGCTTCTCTTCTTGTGCCATCCTCCATAACGTAATATGGATATGCCTTATCTGAGATATCCCAGAACTGACCTTTCTCCCAAAGTTCAAGAACTTTCTGGAAACCAGGCATCTTTTTCTCATCGGAGAAACGCTCGTGGGTAGAAGTGGAATACCAAATCTCCATTTGCTTATCAAATTCTTCTCCTGTTACCAGTGGCAAGGAGTCATTCAATGCTGTCTTCTCCACGCCTTGATCTGTCCATAACTGTTCTGCTCTAGCTTTAATAGCATCCGTACTACCTGCCCAGAAGGAGGCAAAGGTATAAGCAACTTGAAGCTTCATTTTCTCTTCTTCCGTCCATTCCGGATTGCCATCATCCATTGCGTAGTTGTGGATTGCCATAGGATCTAAAACAATACCGATGGTATTCTCTTGATAATCCGTACTCGGTCTTGGGTAGATATCCCAATCGTTCGACTGTACTGTTCCCCAATGTCCCGGAGTTGGATTTGCTGCATCACCCATCATCCAAGGATCACCATCTAGACTTAAGCAATAACCATTCTTAAAGAAGTTATAACCCCACCAACCATTGGCCTCCATAACTTCAAGGGGAACACCGCCAATATCATTCTGTGTCCAGATTGCCGATTTTGACCACTTCGGTATGTATTCTAATAAATCAGCTACAGCTTCTGATGTAAGATTGATATGATCGCCTTCCCCATCATGGTTTACAAGCGCGTAGTTGATATCTTTTGTTCCAGTATTAATAAAACTCATAGGAATGTCCATTGCTCCCCAGAAGTTCTTATTATCTCCAGAGGTGGCAAATGCTGTGTATTCATCAATATTCCAATCAATCGGTGGTATATCTATATTGTTCTGCTCTGCTAATTCCTTGTTCACATATACTCCCCATGGTTGGATGAACTGTGGAAGTCCTGCTTGGAAACCATAGTAATTCATCATAGCCATAATAGAAGGATTAAAGGATTGGTATACTGGGTCATTGGAAAATACGGACAAGTCCGCTACCATACCTCTAGCAACATCACCAGAAAGATCTGTGGATGCATAGATATCAGGATATTTGCCGTGTTCTGCTTTAAAGTTTTCTAATTCCTGTGCCCAAGGTGTCTCATTATCATGTGGTCCACCAACTTTAGCAAATACATTAATCTTGATGTTAGGATAAGTCTCATTAAATTTCTTTGCCATAGCATACACTGCTGCTTCATTCTGGCCAGTTAAATCAGCAGGAGATAAATTCTGATGTCCAATATCCTCCATGTAGGTACCGGAGCCAGACCAAAGCATTACTGTAATTTCCCCTTCAATGCCAGTGGCTAGTGCCTCATACTTCTTGCCACAACCGCTAAATAAAAATGCAGTCATAACAATAAGAAGTAGGGCAACGATAATACATTTCGTTTTTTTCATACTTTTACCCTCCAATTAAAGTAATAAATTTACTACAGCCTCATTATAATACGAGTTACCAATTAATGCAATATAAAAACATTTTTATTTTAGTTTTTCCACTACTTTTTTATGCAATTTTCACATATAAAGTTAAAAATCAAGATAATTTTATCCATATTATTACATTTCGTCTTAGCTAAACCAAGTGTTATACCTGGTTTTATCTAGAAATCATTAAATTTTATTGCGAATACCATTAAAATCGTTTTTATTTCTTCTAATAATTAATTTTCTACCAATTCTCAGTTGGACATGCTATATTTTTTTGTGAATTATTATAGGTGCATCTTTTAATATATTTATTTAATAACTGCATTTTTCTTTTATTAATTTCAACCCTTTATCAATTTATCAGAATACTATATATCTTTCAGTCAATTGTACTGGGAATTTAGGGGTGTTTTTATTTTAAAGGTTTATATAAATAGAACATTTTTATTTTATGATATATAATTTCCCACATATTTTGCCACATATACTCTAATTGGCCGCGATCTAACGTAAACCAAAAAAGTGGAACTTCATTTGAGAAGTTCCACTTTCTTTTAGTATTATTTAATTTTAGTTTTATTTATTTTTTGTTTTATTTACCCCTTTATCTTATTCTTGTCCAATTAGTTTATCACTTTTATAAATATGCTCTACTAACCATACTGCAAGAAAGTCTACCAAATCCATTAGGGACTCTTTTTGATTTTCATCAATAAATGAAGTATCGAAAGCTTCCATCTTCTCAATAAAATCTTTATGAGCTACTTTCTGAGATAGAATTCTCTTGTAGCCTATACTCTCCATGTATTCCTCCTCATGGGTGAAGTGGTATTTGGTATAGTCTTTCAATTCCTGAACTAAATGCAGAATATAATCATACTTATCAGGTATAAAATCATTTTTAAGTAACTCAAATGCTTCATTGGCAATTTCAAATAACCTTGCATGCTCCTGGTCAATAAAATCAATACCGGTAAAATATTCTGGCTTCATTCTGTACATAGAAATCACTCCTTCTCTTTTGTTGAAAATGTCTGCTTATATGTTGACCAACTCTCTAACATACAAGCCAAAATCAATCTTAATTGTATAATGGTTTTTCTGTCGCTCTTTATGTAATCAAATAATGTAACCCAATTATACTAGATGTTAATGTTAATAACAAGCCAATCTAATCATGCATTTATCCCTTAATTTATTGGGCTACTTAGCTACTTCGCTAACAAATATTGTCTTGCTCGCTTATAAAACTCAATACTTTCCTTACTTTCACAAAATGGGACAATTTTCATCACTAATTTAATGAATTAACGAGAAAAACACTATTTATTGTCGCAATCGGGAGGTTCTTGCATAATATATAGTAAGATTCCAATAAATATCAAAGATGGAATTTTACTTGGATGAAAGAAAAAAAGTTATATTTTTATTCATCTAACACTAACGAATTTTAATAGCTTCAATTATATAATAAGGAGGTATATTTCTATGTTGACACGTCATCTTTGTGATTTTGTAGGTGAGACCGTTACAATATTTACAACCAGCGGCGGCCCTTCTGGATGTGGCTTTACCGGCGTATTATTGGATGTTAATCCATGCTTTGTAAGATTATTGACCAAGATGGGAACACCACCAACAAATCCTCTTGCAGAAAACATCTGCGGTGATTTTGACGGCGGCTATGGCCCTGGATCCAAGGGTTGCGGTGGTGGAATTTCAGATAAGCACCAAAGATTCCGTCCAGGTTCCGTCTGCGATATTCCAGTTAATAAGATTGCATCTTTCTGCCACAATGCAGTTTAATTAGTTTTATATAATAATATTCGAGTATAGGAGGAAATTCAGATGTCATTTTCTAGATTTAATAGTAATTGCAGTAACCCATTTACTAGACATCTTTGCAGATTTATCGGTGAAACCGTAACGATATTCACAACCTCTGGGGGCCCATCAGGCTGTGGATTTACCGGCACGCTTCTAACCGTTAACTGTAGATTTGTCCGCATAGTAACTCATCAAGGTACTGGTCCTTCCAATCCTCTTGCAGAAAATATCTGTGGAGATTTCGATAAAGGTCCTAAAGATGGTATCGGTAGCTTTGGCGGTCCAGGATCTGGTCCTGAACCGATGATGAAGAAACACTTCCGCGTTGGCTCTGTATGCGATATTCCAATCGATCGTATCGCAGCATTCTGTCATAACGCTGTATAATCGGTATACTCACGAGTAGCATCACACTTTCAAATGTTACAAGTGTTTAGGGACCTGCTATGCATTTGTTTCATAATATTACACTACACATAATTATAAATAAAGAAACGGACGGAAAATAAGCCCGATTGTCTCAAAACAATCGGGCTCTCGTATTGTATTGTACTGTTTTGTACTGAATATGATTAAATCTTAAGATCCAACATTTGATAACAATTAGTTTTAGAAGATTTAACACCCTAATTAAATATGGGATACAATCAGATCCATATTTCCTTTTAGATGGTAGGTCCCGTAATCCGCAGGGAGAATAAAATGGCTTCCTTTTTTAATTGGTGTCCCATCGATTTCTCCAGAACCTTCAATTACACTTACATTAAGGAATGGATGATTTTGCTCAAAATCATGTTCTCCGCTTAGACTAATCTTCTTCACCGTGTAGAAGGGGCACTGGATCAATTCTTCCATACGATAGTTCTCATCTCCTATGGAATTGCCACCTACCTCTACATCTACATGAGGACAGTCTATAACATCAATACTCTTATCAATATGAAGCTCACGAAGCTTTCCATTATCTAGTCTGTCATAATCATAGAGACGATAGGTAATATCACTACTCTGCTGTGTCTCCAAAATTACAGTTCCTGCTTTAATTGCATGAACGGTTCCAGGATTAATCTGAAAGAAATCACCCTTTTTAATGGATCTTACTTTAATAAGATCTTGCCACCGTTTTTCTGCAATCATTTGCTTAAGTTCTTCCTTATCCTTTGCATTGTGACCTAGGACAATTTTACCATCATCGTCACATTCTAGAATATACCAGCATTCTGTCTTACCAAGGGATCCATTCTCATTGACATTGGCATATTCATCATCAGGATGGACCTGGATACTCAAGTCTGCCTTAGCATCAATAATCTTTATTAGCAAAGGGAACACATCTCCCTTGGCATTACCAAATAACTCCCTATGGTTATCCCATAACCAGCTTAAGGTTTGTCCTGCATATTCTCCATTCTTAATGGTACAATCACCATTCTGATG
>JAAYSQ010000020.1 GCA_012523925.1 Clostridiales bacterium | reverse complement strand
CCGCTGCAAAATCTAGGAATGTCGATGTGCTCTTATGTGATACCGCAGGAAGACTCCATAATAAGAAGAACCTTATGGAAGAATTAAAGAAAATTAATCGTGTTATCGACAGAGAGTATCCGGAAGCGTACCGTGAGACTTTAGTAGTTCTGGATGGAACTACTGGTCAAAATGCACTTGCACAAGCAAAGGAATTTAATGAGGTTGCAGATATTACAGGTATCGTACTAACTAAATTGGATGGAACTGCAAAAGGAGGTATTGCAATTGCCATTCAATCAGAGCTTGGTATTCCTGTCAAATATATTGGTATTGGAGAGAAGATGGATGACTTGCAGAAATTTAATGCAGATGATTTTATAAATGCATTATTTGAAAAGAATGAATAGGAGATAAAAATATGATGACACTTGATAAATTTGAAGAAGCTGTCGAAGTGGTAAAGAAGGTAACCCTCCATACCGATCTAATGTATAGTGATTATCTTACCAATGCCACGGGTAACAAGGTGTATCTAAAGCCTGAAAATATGCAGTTTACAGGTGCTTATAAAGTTCGTGGTGCCTATTACAAAATTAGTACTCTTTCAAAAAAGGAAAGGGATAAAGGCTTAATTACCGCATCGGCAGGGAATCATGCACAGGGTGTTGCATATGCAGCAAAGCTCTATAATGCAAAAGCGGTAATCATAATGCCTACAACTACTCCGCTTATTAAGGTGAACCGTACGAAAAGTTATGGCGCAGAAGTGATATTGCATGGGGATGTATATGATGAGGCATGTGAATACGCCTATAAATTAGCTGAAGAGAAAGGATATACCTTTATCCATCCTTTTAACGATGAGGTATTGTCTACTGGTCAAGGAACGATAGCAATGGAAATATTTAAAGAACTTCCTACAGTAGATATTATCCTAGCTCCCGTTGGAGGTGGCGGATTACTGGCTGGTGTATCAACACTGGCAAAAATGTTAAATCCAAACATCAAAGTTATAGGAGTGGAACCTGCCAACGCAGCCTGTATGAAGGCTTCTTTAAAAGCAGGTCATGTTGTCACACTTCCTGGAGTAGATACCATTGCAGACGGTACAGCTGTAAAGACACCGGGCGATGTTATCTTCCCATACATACAAAAAAATGTAGATGATATTATAACGGTAGAGGATCATGAGTTGATTGTAGATTTCCTTGATATCATTGAGAATCATAAAATGGTGGTAGAAAACTCTGGACTTCTTACTGTTGCTGCATTAAAACATCTCAAATGCAAAGATAAAAAGGTAGTATCCATACTTAGCGGTGGTAATATGGATGTCATCACCCTTTCATCTGTTGTGCAGCTTGGTCTAATACAAAGAGGTAGAGTATTCACGATATCGGTTCTACTTCCCGACCGTCCTGGTGAGTTGGTTAATGTTGCCTCCATTATTGCTAAAGCCCAAGGTAATGTTATTCGTTTGGATCATAATCAGTTTGTAAGCATTAATCGTAATAAGGCTGTAGAACTTACAATCACAATGGAAGCTTTCGGTGAAGAACATAAAAACCAGATCGTGCAAGCGTTGATTGACCAAGGTTATGAACCAAAGCTATGTACGCCAAGTAAGTTATATTAATTATCTATATTTGATAGTAGTTATCGCAAGCCGCCTTTGGCAATTGGCTTTGTGAGAACTAACTATCATTTATAAAGTGATTTATACTGCTTTTATTTCATTTTTAAGTGTATTACGAATTGTGACAAGTTATAAAGAAAACGATTATTTTTGTAAACTATTCTATTGCCCAAGTTATTTACTTTAACTTCCAGGTTTGTTATAATAGAAATATCAGAATATTCGATAAAAATTGCAGTATACGCAATACAATTCTTTATTAATCTTAAAGTAATAACTTATACAATTCTGTATATATAATCCTACTGTATTTCCTAAGTGATCACAAATGGATATATTTTATAGAGTCCATAATGAAAGCGAAAGTTATGGTTGACATTGGGTATAGAATAGCGTAGTATAAATACAAGAACATTAGTTCGTTTAAGGAGGATAATATATAATGGCAAAGGACGACAAATTAAAAGCTTTGGAATCTGCCGTAGCGCAGATAGAAAAGCAATATGGTAAAGGTTCTATTATGAAATTAGGCGATACTGACCACCATATGAATGTGGAGACAATACCAACAGGTTCTATCAGTTTGGATGTAGCATTAGGTTTAGGCGGTATTCCTAGGGGTAGAATTGTTGAGGTTTACGGTCCGGAATCAAGTGGTAAGACAACGGTTGCCCTACATATGGTTGCAGAAGTGCAGAAGAAGGGCGGTATAGCTGGTTTTATCGATGCGGAGCATGCTTTGGATCCGGCTTATGCGAAGAAAATCGGAGTCGATATTGATAATTTATATATATCTCAGCCAGATAACGGTGAACAAGCTTTGGAAATAACTGAGACTATGGTACGTTCCGGTGCGGTTGATATCGTTATAGTAGACTCAGTTGCTGCATTAGTGCCTAAGGCGGAAATTGACGGTGAAATGGGAGATTCCCATGTTGGTCTGCAAGCAAGATTAATGTCCCAAGCATTAAGAAAGCTTACAGCGGTAATTAGCAAATCCAATTGTATCGTTATCTTCATTAATCAACTTCGTGAGAAAGTTGGTATTATGTTTGGTAATCCAGAGACCACTACGGGTGGTCGTGCATTGAAGTTCTATTCCTCAATCCGATTGGATGTAAGACGAATTGAATCCATCAAGCAAGGCGGAGAAATTATAGGTAATCGTACCCGTATCAAGGTTGTTAAGAATAAAATTGCACCACCTTTCAAAGAGGCTGTCTTTGATATTATATTTGGAAAAGGTATTTCAAGAGAAGGCGATATACTAGATTTGGCTGCTGAAGCGAATATTATTAATAAGAGTGGTGCTTGGTATTCTTATAAAAGTAATAAGATCGGTCAAGGTCGTGAAAATGCAAAGCAGTTCCTTTCTGAAAATCCTGAGATTATGAGTGAAGTTGAAGAATTGGTTAGAGAGAAGTATACTTTAAAACCAGCAAGTAATAATACTGAAGAAGTAGAAGAAAAAGAAGAAGAGTAATAAGTGATAATTAAATTCAGGCTGTCTTAATATAATTAGGACAGCCTTTTATTAATATGAAATTGCT
>JAAYSQ010000019.1 GCA_012523925.1 Clostridiales bacterium | reverse complement strand
CTTCCCTACATCGTTCTACTTTAACTAATTCATTATCCAATATTTCTTTAATGAAAGGATATTCTCTTAATGTATCTTCATCAATTCTATAATAAACATACTGTGCGCGTTTTTCAGACTCCAATATTCTGGCATTTGCTAGTCTGTTAAGATGTCTAGAGGCATTGGATTGATTTATATCAAGTAGCGCTTCCAACTCACATACACATAACTCCCCCTGGTATAGTAAGTTTAGAATACGCAATCTTGTCTCATTGGACAATGCTTTTATCACTTGTATGAGTTCCACCTTGTCACCTCTATATGACTATATTCGATTATAATCATATATTATGCTTCTAATTATTATTTGTCAACTCCTAATGAAATTTTCTTCTCTAAATATGGTCCACAAATTTGTTGAATATGCATATTACAATATTGATTCGTCCTTGCTCTGATCTTAAACCTATCTGACATCAACCTTAACAAAAAAACCATGGTCAATGGGCATCTTGAATCCCTTGACTATGGTTTTTTGACACGAGCTTATTTTCTTTGATATAACTTTATTTAATTTGAGGGGAGTTTATTTTGCTTTGACATAGTTAGAGTTTTAAGGGAGAGAGGATTAAGGATATAGATTTTACAAATAAGTATATCCTATCTAGTTACCTTATAATCTTTCCTAAATCCATCTTTGCGTAAACAATCCTGTGTATTTCTACTTCATCTTCTTTTACAACATAAAACACCAAATAATTTTTTACTGGTAAAGCCCTATATTCAGTTTCAATAGATTCTATTGGTTGATATACTTTATGTGAATATGGGAATTGGGAAAGCCTTGATATAGAGCTATCTAAAGCATCAACCAAATCTATTGCGGCTTTGGGTGCCTTTAAGGTATCAGAAATATAGTTCGTTATTTCCACCAAATCCTTTTGTGCCAATGGTAGATATTTTATCTTATACATCTTTATCGTTTATCTTATTGGCAAGACTCGCCCTTAAATCCGAAAAAACCTGTTTGTGTGATATACGTTTATCTGTAGTCTTGGCTTCTAGCTCCGCTTCCTTTAACTTTATATATATATCACTTTCGAATAATTTCCTCTCGTAGGCGTCAATACTCATTACAACCATATTACCGTATCCATTCTTGGTTAAGAATACCGGTTCTGCGGTCTCATGTACTATCCTAGATATTTCAGCAAAGTTATTTCTCAAGTCTGAAACTGGTCTTATATGTGGCATATAATCACTCCTTTATTCATTTAGCATAATTTTATCATAATTATGCTAAATTGGTCAATCCACATTTCATGCTTACATAACATAGCTGATTGAGAATAATACCATTTGTTATGTTGGTCTTATAGATAAAATAGGAAGCTCCCGGTATTTTATCCACTTCTTTTTATTCTTATCTTTCTAGTCCGTATGATTCTATGCGTAGGAGACAATTCATTAAATAAAGCGTATAACTAAAGCTCTATGGCGCTTTGATTCATACCTAAACTTCTTCCTGTTTAATTCTACATTCGAATGGTATATATTTCCCAATAGGCACTCTAAAATAATCCATATTTTCTACTTTATTAAAAAACTCATCAACTGAATTGCAATCATATGTCCATAAATGTGTTTTTAATCCCTGTAGTCCGGTATTAGGCCTAAAATGAAATGCATGGATTAATTGTTCCATATGGTCATACTCTTCCTCTTCTTCAAAAACAAACTGCCTAACAAGTTCTAAATAAAATAAATCCTCGCCCGTAAAGTCGTATGCTCCACATAGAAGAATAAATTTTAATTCAGTCCCATATCTCACTATAATGCAACACATTTTATGAAGAATGCGTCTTAAACTAATCTATCAAACCAATAAGTTTATTTAATTTATCTAATATCTCCTTGTCGGTTGGATTTAAATTAAGCTCACGCAAATAATTATAAATATCTGTCTGTGTTTGGCAATAGTAAAATACAAAAAATGGCCAAGAAAAATACAAAAGTACAATCCATAAAAATATTTAGCTCATTTGATAAGGGCATGTTGCTTTCTGTAACTCTCCCTATCATAAAACAATAGATGCGAGTGATGG
>JAAYSQ010000139.1 GCA_012523925.1 Clostridiales bacterium | reverse complement strand
TTCCACTATAATAGTAAATTACAATAAACAAACCGTAAAATACGACAGATACAAAAAGATAACTTGTAATATTTTACGGTTGTAATATTTTTATTATAATCAGCCTATGATTCTTCTTTAAAACAAATTCTCGTCTAACACTATGGTAAATGGTCCATCATTCACTAATGATACCTCCATATCTGCACCGAAGACGCCAGCTTCCACTTTTCCAATACGATCTTCAATTTTATCTAGTACATATTGGTATAGCTCTCTTGCCTGATCGGCTCCTCCTGCATGGAAAAAATCTGGCCGGTTTCCTCTTCTGCAATCTGCATACAAGGTAAATTGAGATACAACTAATACTTCTCCTTGTATATCTTGTAAAGAGAGATTTGTTTTCCCGTTTTCATCAGCGAATATTCTCATCTTAAGTATCTTATCAATATAACGATCCGCAATTTCTTTCGTATCCTCTTTCCCCACACCAAGAAAGATCAATAATCCTTTACCAATAGAACCAATTGTTTTTTCTTCAACCTTAACCTTTGCTTCGAGAACTCTTTGAATAACAATTCGCATAATATATCATTTGTCCTTTCTAATATTACTTATAGTATAATACATGCCCATTCCTCAAGCAAACGCTCCAAGGAATAGGTGGCATTTGCCGGGCTAGTTGATGGAAGCTTTATAATTTCTTGATTAGTTCTTGGAAACATGTATCTCATATAAAGACGGTAAGCCGTACCGCCATTAGCTACTATCTTCTGTATATCCGCTAATCTAAGTATCTCTGAGATATCATTGGGAACTACATTCCGAATACTACTATCAGATGATCCTATAATATCACAGCTCTCTATCACATCCCAAAGAGCAATTTTATTCTTTAAAAGCAACTGCTTCTTTTCTTCTATTGAATTCGGCAAAGGCTCCTTACATAAGCTACTAATCACCTTCCAAAATCGATTCTGTGGATGGTGATAAAAGAACTCTCCCTCTCTAGATTTGACGGAAGGAAAGGAACCCAAAATTAGTATTTTGGATTCCTTATTATAGACTGGCGAAATAGGATGTTTTATTCTGTCATGCATCAATTTCCCTCCAATTTACATGATAAGCGGATTAGTCAATACGTAAAATATCCTTTAAGAAGGAAGTACCTGCAACCTGTGGTTGTATCTCCAAATACTCCAATATCGTTGCTGCAATATCAGCAAATGATTTACGAGTTCCAATATTGACACCGGCTTTTATAGGCTTTCCATAAGCAACCAGTGGAATATACTCTCTAGAATGGTCTGTTGAAGGGGTCGAAGGATCACAACCATGATCCGCTGTAAAGATTATGATATCCTCGTCACGAAGGCCTTCTATTACTCTTGGAAGCTGTTCATCAAAATAAGTAAGCGCTTTCGCATATCCATCAATATCATTTCTATGACCATAGAGCATATCAAAATCCACCAGGTTAACAAAGCAAATACCTTCAAAATCTCTATTCATTCGTTCAATCAGCCGTTCAATACCTTCTGCATTGTCCATCGTACGAACAGTATCAGTAATTCCCTTTCCTGCGAATATATCATTGATTTTACCAACACCTAGGACCTCCAAACCAGATTCTTTTATTTGATCCAACATTGTTGTCGATGGCATCATAGAGTAATCATGACGATTCGAGGTACGTTTATAATCTGGATAGGTTCCTACAAACGGCCTAGCAATCACTCTTCCTACGCCATGCTCGCCCTGTAAAATCTCTCTGGCAATTTCACAATAACGATACAATTCATTAACAGGTACTACTTCCTCATGGGCTGCTATTTGAAATACACTATCTGCTGAGGTATATACAATCAAAGCTCCCGTTTGTATATGCTCCTTACCATAATCTCGAATCACTTCCGTTCCTGAATATGGCTTATTACAAATGACTTTACGCCCCGTTTTTTGTTCAAACTTTTGAATTACTTCATCCGGAAATCCATCGGGGTAAGTTGGAAATGGTTTCTCCGAAATAATCCCCGCAATCTCCCAATGCCCAGTCGTTGTATCCTTTCCTTTCGAACTTTCTGCTAATCTTGCAATAGCTCCATCAAAGGAAGCCGCTTTCACTTCTGGAAATTTTTCTTTTACTCCATCTATATGGAATAATCCTAGCTTTCTCATATTGGGCATATCAAAATATTGGCTCCTAGAAGCAGCATATAAAGTATGGCTACCTGTATCGCCGTAATCAGCAGCATCAGGTAGTTCACCGATTCCAACACTGTCTAAAACCACTAAAAACACTCGTTTCATTCAACCCCTCCTTATTCTATAAGATTTTCACATCAAGTTATGCACACTTTATAATATAATAAATAGCCACACTTGTTCTTATCGCAAAAAATATTTCGACTGATATCTTTATCATTTTCTAATAGGAATGACAATATACATTATAATGTATCATTTCTTTTAATGTAGTATATACTGGAAAATGGTATGTAGTTTAATTATAGTTATTTTCTCACAACATGTCTATAGATTATTCCTTGTTAAATTATTATCCTTATTTATTAGCCTACAAAGGCAATGATGAAGAAGTAGCAGAAGAAACCGATGAATTAAGCATTAATAAAGGTTTATAAATAAAAAAGAATTATGATTTTGATATAACTGTAGAATATACAATTCAAAGATATGGATTTATAGACTCATATATATATGGTCTTTGGAATGAAGAAAATACTACAGAAGGAAAGTTTCTGGTACTTGAAATATACGTAGATAATATAGGGAAAGAACAAATAGACTTAAGCAGACAACCAATGGTTATTGATACTAAAGGTAGAGAATACGAATGTGATATAGTCTTTAATACAGAAAAGGAATATCCAGGGAATTGGTATATAAGGCCAGGGTTTAATGCCACCGCATACTTTATTTTTGAAGTTCCATCTGATTTTGAAATAGATAAATTTGTATATGCAAAATACAATGATTCAATTATAAAGGTAGACTTGAATGCGTTAGAGGAAAGTGAATTTGATTTTTAAATTAGAATTCCAAATACAATACTACTTGTTTAATCTAAAGAGATATCGGAGAGGGTTTATCCTTTCCGATTTTTTTATTATATTTCAGTTTAAGTTTGTTTTAAATATATTGTTTACAAGAATTTTGTGTGATATAATTTATCACAAAACTAGAACCCCTAAACAAGCCCACCATTTAAGCAAAGGGGAAGCTTGTAACTTCATTAGGGGAGACTTATAGAAATGCATGTTATAGAAAGGTTGTGCAATATGAAAAAGCATTTCAAAGAAATTAAAAATCTCATTTTAAAATATAAACACGGTGCTATTCTTTCGTACTTTTTTGTTTATATGATTTGGTTTACCTATCTAGAAAAAACTGTAACAACTAAATTCACGCCAGTTTACTCTAAATTAGATGATCTAATACCGTTTAATGAATTATTCATTATTCCTTATTTGCTATGGTTTATTTATATTTTTGTTACTGTTGCTTACTTTTTTCTAACTTCAAAAACCGATTTCTATCGTTGCTGTGCCTATCTATTCATAGGCATGACCATATGCTTGATTATCTATACCATATGGCCGAATGGTCACTACTTACGTGTCGATTTAAGTTCTCTAGGAAGAAACAATATGTTTATAGATATGTTATCCTATATCTATCATATGGACACCTCAACTAATGTGTTTCCTAGTATACATGTCTTTAACTCAATCGGTGCATTTGTAGCAATTCATAAAAGCGAACGACTTAAAAATATCAAGTGGTTACAATGGTCAACCTTTATATTAACCGTCCTGATATGTATGTCCACTGTCTTTCTAAAACAACACTCTATCTTAGACGTGTTTGGAGGCCTTGCTCTTGGACTAATAATGTATGTTGTCGTATATATCCCTGCATGGGGAAGGGAAGCAAAAAATGTGGAACAAGGATTATCAAACACTTGATCTTGATTTCAGCTTATACCGTATTCTATAGGACTAAACTTAACAAAGAGGGTATATCATCTTTGCATGATATACCCTCTTTGTTTTAATATTTAACTTCGATTGCTTATTTAGCTGATTCTATAATATGATTTTAATTAAAACCATATATCTTTCTTGCGATGTTATATCCAACCTCGACAACTCTTCTACCAAATTTACCTGGTAGATTCATAGAACGACCTAGTATATGAGAGCGTATTTTCTTATATAGTCTCTTATCATAATTTTTTAGGAAATTCCATAACTCATCCTTTTTTGTTAAGCTTTCCTCACTACCATCCTTAATTAAAAACACGGAGCTAACTGTCATCATCATAGAAAGGTATTTAATCATATAATTACGAAGTTTCTTATTCCTTATCTGTATGAGATCATGTGATTCTATCATTATCTTGGTGACTTTCAACTGCTGGTCAATGCGACGAATCATAACTTGCTCATTAACAGATTGGTCCGATCTTCCAATAAAATAACGATAAAGATTTACATCCATGTAATAAAGGGTTTTTACGTAAGGTAAGGGCTGATAAACAAAAATGTTATCCACATAAAAGGTATGTTTGGGTAGACGAATTCCACAATCCTTTAGTAGTTTTGTACGATATATTGTGGAATGCATCAGGATATTCTGGCTTTGCTTAAAATGCATAATATCATTCCAGGTAAATATCTTATCTTTTGGCAAAGCATGGCGATAGTGGATTACTTTTTTCCTCTTAGCACCTACTTTTTCATACACATAATTTGCAAGGAACAAATCAGGACTATTTCCATCTGCAACTAGTTCTTTGAGCTTAGCAATAACTTGCTTTAGTGCCTTTTCATTCACCCAATCATCGCTATCTACAACCTTAAAATATAACCCTGTGGCATTAGCAAGGCCGGTATTAACCGCTTCCCCATGTCCACCGTTTTCCTGGTTGATAACTTTAATAATCTTCGGATATTTTGATTGATATTCCTCAGCTATTTTCTGTGTGTCATCCGATGAACCATCATTAACAATGATAATTTCCATAACACTACCACCGGTTAACAATGTTTCAATCGCATGGCTCATATAGTCTGCTGAATTATAGCAGGGAATTGCTACTGACATCAGCTTCATTATGGCCCTCCTTTACACCAGATTTTCTGGATTTAGTGCTTCCAATTCTTTTACAACAAATCTACCATCTTTACGGATCAGAACATCGTCAAAATAAATCTCTCCACCACCGTATTCAGGTGTCTGAATGCAAACCAGATCCCAATGAATTGCAGATGAGTTACCATTCGGTGCGTCTTCATAGCAATTACCAGGGGTGAAGTGGAAGGATCCCATAATCTTCTCATCAAATAAAGTATCCTTCATAGGTTTAAGTATATAAGGATTTACACCAATAGCAAACTCACCAATATAGCGAGCTCCCTCATCAGTATCAAGTACATGATTAAGTCTTACTGAGTCATTCGCTTTTGCATCAATGATCTTACCATTTTCAAAAGTAAAGGATATATTCTCATAGGTAAATCCTTGATAAACAGCAGGAGTGTTGTAGGTAAGAGTACCATTCACAGATTCACGAACTGGTGCAGTATAAACTTCACCATCAGGTATATTACATTCACCTGCACAAGGATTTGCTGGCATATTCTTGATAGAGAAGCTTAGATCCGTTCCAGGTCCTACAATCCTAACGCAATCTGTACGCTCCATGTATTCCTTCAATGCCATCATAGCTTTACCCATCTTGGAATAATCCAAATTACATACTCTAAAATAGAAATCTTCAAATGCTTCCTGACTCATATTAGCAAGTTGTGCCATTGCTGCATTCGGATAACGAAGAACAACCCATCTGGTCTTCTTTACACGAATATCATGGTGAACAGGTGTCTGATAGTAGGTTTCATAGATTTTCATTTTCTCAGCTGGTACATCTGATAGCTCGGATACATTATCAGAACCACGAACACCTACGTAACAATCCATCTGATCCATCTCAGCTGCATCTACTTTTGCCTTTAGGGACATTTGCTCTTCCGTGCAGTTAAGAAGTTCTTCCCTCTGCAATCTTGGATCCGTATAATGCACAAAAGGAACTCCTCCAGCCGTATAGATTTCTTTCACCAATTGTCTAGCCAAATCTTGCGTAGCCTGCCCGATGTAGTGAACATAGACTTTTTCACCCTTTTTTACCTTCATCGAGTAATTTACTAAATTATGCGCTAATGTTTTAATTCTTTCATCCATTTTAAAAACTCCTATAATATATTTTTGACAGTGAGTGACATTGTAACTATTTAGTACCACACATGTCTATCCCTTTATTATATATTTTCTTTCATCATAAGTCTACTTATTAACAATAAATATATTTTTGCAACAAATCAGTCAAGATAAGATATGAATATATTGCCTGCTTCCTCGAATAATTCCTTGCTATCCTGCATACCGATTTTTGTATGTTTATTCTGCTTAGGATCAATTACTAAGATGTTAAATGAATCGTATCCATAAATTAACACAGCATCTGTAGAATTTGTCATTGCTATAATCGGTTTACCAGATGATACAAAATATAGGACATCATCTAAGGTGTTACCGGTTAAGCTTACTGTATTATATTGTGAATAGGTCATTAGAAGCTCGTATGCTGATTGCTCTTTCACAGAT
The DNA here is from genome assembly GCA_012523925.1 of Clostridiales bacterium. Lineage (GTDB taxonomy): Bacteria > Bacillota > Clostridia > Lachnospirales > Lachnospiraceae > Mobilitalea. Next base: position 13,798 of record JAAYSQ010000139.1, on the reverse strand, counting down.
AACCTATCAATTGAAACTTCCCTACCTTGATATCTTAAAAGCAATTCCATACAAGTTTCTAATGTACGGTCAGAGGTAGTCGTCCATTTCATATCTTCCAGCCGGCGGATGGTATAGCTGTTTGCTCTTACTCCCCGCTCCCAAACCAATTGCATATTGCTATTTAACACAACTCCAACTTGATCTCTAGCAATAGCAATAGCATCTACTGACTCCTTATAGGAACCACGAATACTTCCCATGATGTAAGGATAATAATATACTTGTTCCTGCTCCGTATCCATTAACCTTACCGTTGGATCTTGGTATATGATTGTATTGACTGTGGATAACACCTTGGGAACTTCAGCCATAGTAAATCCTGATGGCATCGTCAGATAAAGCTCCGTAAGTGCTTGCTCTGTAACTCGATTGGTAATGCTAATAAGTGGTGCCCCACCCCGAATTTGATTCATAATATAATCCTGTGTTGCAGGTACATAGGATATTCTATCGTTTGTAGTTACCTTTTGTACACGATACAACTCCACCAAATTATCCTTCACTTGAAGATCGGATATATAGAAACCATTTTCCTTATATTGTTTCAATACTTTTTTATCAACGGATGCAATTTCTATTACACTTAACGGTGCCATAAGCTGACCATCAACACGAACGATGATATCGTCTTCTTTTACAAATCCATATATAATATTCGAATCTATTTTGTCCATAAGAAGAATGTTATATCCAGGTATCGAGCTAATCGTTTGTATCTTTCCGGACTCCATATCCATAATGTAGATATTCTCTGCCAACCTTGGGTCTGGATTATCCTGCCATGCTACATGATTCAGATTATTCAATACAACCACTTGCTCTTTGTTGACATCTAAAGCAAGCTCTGACAATTTCCGTGTAATCAAATCAAAGGCATAGATTTTATTATACATGTGAAAATAGAATACATCTCTCGAGTTTACATAGGCAAACTCACCAATATTTTCTTTCAGTGTTTGATAGGGTTCATCAACAGGGATATACACCAGTTCTTCTATTCGATTTTCTGCCCGGATATACTGATAAAGAACGAGCGCAACCCTTCCCTCATACTGACCACGATTCATATATCCATATACAATAAAATCCATATTACCTTCCGCATCCATATTTAAAATGCGAATATCATGCTGGTCATATCGATCCCTCAGATAATCGGACTCCTCTTGTACAAAGGAAAACACCTTCACGATATCGTTATCCTCTAGGTTATAGAACCACAGTTCCTTATTACGAACAAATGCCAGCTTCTTTTGGTCCGCACTGGCTACATAAGGAACCTCATAATCATCTGAAATACCTAGCTTCAATTCATTTTTAGCAACACTAGCATTCCTGATATCAAACAAGGCTTCCATATGGCGATCATAATTAAGCAAGTACATTCGACTTGCACTGTATCGGACACGAAAATACTCGTCAACTTGATAATATTCCATTGATCCATCAATCTCTGCCTCAATAAAATAATCCAAACGTACTAAAGCAATGTCTGAATAGATCTCAATAATACTTGGTACCACTTTAGTAAGGATTTTGGGTTTAAGATTGCCCCAGCTGATCAAATCAATCTCAGAATGAATATTAACATAGGCGAGCGATGTAGCATCAGCATTCGATTTAAATTCAAGATATTGCCGGATATCTTGTGCCTTATCTTTATCCTTTATTGAATCATGAAAAAACTTAACAAATTCTAATTGCTCCTTTAAATGTGCGTTCTCATACATTTTCACCCTTGTATAATAGTACATTTTCTGACTCTTGCTTGTGATTAAAGTGATTTTTACCGCATATTCCCTCTCTGGAATTAGCTCAGTTCTGAATTTAATCTTCGCCGTTTTTCCTTTTTCACTTTCATCAAAAACACTTACGGAATCCGATTCTACTAATTCGTTATCTATAAATTCTCTAATTTCGTAATTAAGTTTTTTAATATTATACTCTTTCTGATCAATTATAACTTCAAATGATTGATCCATACCAATTGGTGTAACTACTTCTCTTAACTTATTTGCATTCAGATTACTACTATAACCATGTAGTAAGTTAATCTCTTCTTCTCCTGATTTTAGCGTAACCAAAGGAAACGTCGCTTCTTCCATAATCGTTGTATTATCAACTTCAAACACAACTTCTTTAATATCCTTGCTAAAATAGAACAGTGACGCCACAAAAACTCCTATTAAGATGATGATTCGGTAAATATATTTTAACACATTAATTCCCTTCTATTAATTTTTCTACTTCAATTAGCTATTACAAAAATGACTACTCATAAGAAGTCTACCTTCCATTCCTTATTTTAATGTCTTTTCCTCTTTTATACAACCATTTAATTGTTAAATTTTAATTTAGTAAAGCAAGTGAGATTTCACATTCAATTTAATATTGCATATATATGTTATAAAAAGCATAGGAGTACTTATATGTCCAATTCAATAAAGACACACGACCCCGATAATGATAAGAATAAAAAACCGATTGACGATAAATCTAATTATAAAACTCAGAGTACCAACAATAGAAGAAATTCAGGTCCATATCGGGTACCTAACTATATGGCTAGCAACCGCACCACAACTCCAAATAGGATGACTTCACCTAGAACCCCTAGGTTCACAACGCCTAGCACGCCTGGCACTCCTTCTCCTGATGGCATGACCACTCCTAGAACTCCTGGTACTACATCCCCTGATGGCATGACCAGACCTAGAACCCCTGGCACTACTACTCCTGACGATATGACCTCACCTAGAACTCCTCGGTCTACAACTCCGGGTATGCCTGGCACTCCTTCTCCTGGTGGCATGACCACTCCTAGAACTCCTGGTGGCTCAGGGTTACCTATGAATCAACAAGGTATGCCAATGGATCCATATTGGCAATATGGTCCTATGGATAGATATAACGATATGAATCAATATCAAAATAATCCATATCAAGAAATGCCTTATATTGTTTGTCCAAACGTACAGGATATGCCTGGTAATATGTATGTACCAAATAACAATCACCACTCCCTACCTATGGGTATCCCACTCATGCCGATTTACGGTTATGACAACAGTGCAGATCTTGATAGAGATATTGACCAAATGAGAAGACTTTATCCAAGAGCCGTTAGAGCTATAGAGCCCTATATTAAAGACGAATGCGATAAATTAGAATATGACGGAAGTATAATGTTTGATGAATATCCTGATCAAGTTACGATAGATCGAATTGTAGATCGTATTTACGAAAAAACAAAACATCTCCAAGAAGAAGTTGAAGTTGAAGCACAGTATATTTATCCTAGACGTCGACGTAATAATTTCCGTGATATTCTTACAATCATATTACTAAATGAATTTATCAACCGCAGAAGACGTCATCGCAGTAGAAGACGTTGGTTTTAATATCTCTGTTTGATAGCGTTTTCTTAATAAATATATAATCAAGGCTGTTGCGTTTCGGATCACACTATGTTATCTTCCGATCTACAACAGCCTAATTTATTACCTTACCAACTATCATTTAGTATTGGCGTAGCTAGAGTAACTACCGTTTTATCTGTTTGTTCATTATAGGTGATTGCTACCTGGATATTTACTTTACTGCCTAGGGACAAGATATACTCATCAATCAACCCCGTATAAGCATAGACAGTATAATGATCACCTTCCGCATAATCAAGTGCAATTTCACCATGCAATTGATCGATTAGAAACTCTGCAATCTGTTTCTTTTCATCATTGCTACGGTTACCATCATAGTTTCCATCAAACCTCATGGTTATTTGTTTATTTAACGTACCTAACTCATCTATGGTATCCACTATTATGTCTTTATACTTTTCTATACTTTGTATACTTTGCAAAATACTCATTCTGACTATGATATAATGCTTCATTCGGGCATATTCGTCTACTTCTTGCTCCATGCTAATAATTTTAATCTCCGTTTCTGCCAACCTTGCTTGCTTAGCAAAGATATATTCGCTATGAGCTCCTTCCTTTAATATGGTTATATCCTTATCAATATTTAATCCAATCGAATCAGCGATTTTGTGTATCATATCTTTCTTATCCGTTTCACTTAAAAACTCACCATTATACTCTGAAATGATCTCCAGACTACTCTTCATTTCCTCCATATCAGTTTTCACAAATGCTTCAGTAATCTGAAAGTCTTTACGAAAAACATAATTTACAACGATTTGGGTTATAACTGCTAGCCAAAGTATCATAGCAATATATAAAGTGAATTGTGTTCGTTTTGATGAAAATATTCGTTTTGTGATGCCACGAATATCATATTTTTTATTATTATCCAATGAAATCAACCTCCAATTTGGATCGTTAATTATTTCACCTAATAGTTTGACCAAATATGTAAGGTTTATTCAAATATGGTTTTCATGCTATTTTTAATTAATAAATTATGATATACTCTTGTAAAAATAATTTAAATTATTTGTTGAGTATTAAAAATATAAGTTTTAAATCCAATTCCCCCGAGTGAAAGTAATTTCTATAAGGAGGTCGCCATGACAACACCTACGATTTATAGGAAACGTTTTATTCCTAATGATATCACAGCATTAAAAGATGATATTATTTTAGTACAGGAAGAAAACTTAATTATTACGAAGTGGATGACATTACGGCCTCGAAAGGATATTGCCCGTGGAATATCTGCTTACTACATCGATAAAGGTTATAAAATCAGTAAAATATACGACAAAGATAACCAAATTGTATACTGGTATTGCGATATTATACAAACAAAAATAGACAGCAATAAAAACACCGTCCTTTTTGAGGATTTATTGGTTGATATCATCCTCTACAAAGACGGTTCTACAAAAATATTGGATCTAGATGAACTTTCCCAAGCTCTTGAGCAAAGATTAATTCGTCGGGAGGAAGCCGTCTATGCATTGCGTACCTTAGATTCCCTGTTAAAAATAATCTATTCCGGTAACTTTTATACACTTCAGGATCCGATAAACAAATCAGAAGCCCTTTTTTCTATCAAAAATTAAATCTACAAAATTATATTTTTCATACTACATATACTTATATATTATTCTTCCTCAAGCATTTGAATTCTACGGGTATGTCTTTCGGCTCCTGAGAACTCTGTGTTTAAAAAAGTTTCTACGATTTTAATTGCATGACCAGGCCCAATAACTCTAGCTCCCATTGCTAGAATATTAGCATCATTATGAAGCCTTGTTGCTTCAGCACTAAAGCAATCATGACATAATGCCGCACGGATTCCTTTCATTTTGTTTGCTGCAATGGATATTCCAATCCCTGTACCACATATTAAGATACCCTTATCGCATTCCTTATTTTGAATTGCTTTACCAACAGCCTTGGCAAACTCAGGATAATCACTAGCAGAACACTCTCCACATCCAAAATCCTTGTACTCAAAGCCTTTCTCCTCAAGATATTCAATTACTGCTTTCTTTAATTCATATCCGGTATGGTCATTTCCTATAGCTATCATTACCGTATCCTCCATTCTAGTCATCTGAATTTATTTTATAAAATGTTTTTTTAACCAATCGTGCTAATTCAGTAAAACAGTCTTCATAATCAACTAAAGTACCACCATAGGGATCTACAACATCCCCTATTTCTCCAGCAAATTCTTTAATTGTATATACCTCATTTGCCTCCGGAAAATCTTCAAGTACTTTCTTCTTTTGGCTTGCTGTCATTGTTAATAGCAAGGTATTCTCATCAATATCAGAGGATTTTAACCCTTTTGCAATATGATTATTCAGTTCCAATTCATGCATATGAAGCACAGTTTCAGCCTTTGGATTCATTGGTTCATTAAACAACACGACTAAACCTCTCGATAGCACTTTAATATTACTTATCTTATCCAGGTTCTTATAGATAGCCTCAGCCATTGGACTTCTACATGTATTTCCTGTACAAGTAAAAATAAGCTTTTCAAATTTCCCCATATGTTTCCTCCTGATAACTTCCTATCATTTATTCAAACTTGAATCAATTGATAACCCGCTGCTTTTAACAAACGATTCATTATCGCTTGTCCGAAATAATTTTCCGCAAAACTCTCTGTGTAAATATACTCCATATGAAGCTCATCAAAATCTCTTAGGATTGCATATAATCCAGCAGCGATAGAAGCCTCGTCCTTTCTAGAACCTATGGTTTTTACCAAACCATAATGATAATAATTCTTTGTCTCTTCCGTTGATATAATGCCTACACGATTACCATTTTCACACATTTGCTTAGCAGCGCTATTTATCGCATTAATAACGTCATGGATCTCCCCTGAATAAATGGTAAGGCTACCTTCCGGTGCGTAATGTCGGTATTTCATTCCCGGCGCTTTCGGCTTTATATCTCTGTTAGGTGCCTTTCCTACAATCGCGGGATCATATTCAATGGGTCCGATAACATTTTCCAGCATTTCTTGTGTTATACAGCCAGGGCGGAGAATCATCGGCTGTCCTTCTGACAGGTCAACAATAGTAGATTCCAACCCTAAGGTTGCTTTTCCACCATCTAATATCATATCAATTCTACCCATCAAATCATTAATCACGTGCTCTGCCCTAGTAGGGCTTGGTTTCCCTGAGATATTTGCACTGGGAGCTGCAACATATACACCTGAGAGGGATATTAATTCTCTTGCAATCCTGTTTGCCGGTAACCGGATCGCTACCGTATTCAAACCGCCAGTGGTCTCATTGGGAACCGATTCTTTTTTCTTCAAGATAATAGTAAGTGGTCCCGGCCAAAAAACTTCGGCCAATCGATACGCCATCTCAGGTACCTCTTCGACCAATACTTCCATATCCTCCATATGAGCAATATGGACAATAAGGGGATTATCCGAGGGTCTGCCCTTTGCTTTATAGATTTTCTTAGATGCCTCATTATCCATTGCATTGGCCCCTAGTCCGTAAACAGTTTCCGTCGGAAATGCCACCAGACCACCGTTCCTTAAAATATCTGCCGCCTCATTCAAGTCGTCTGCTACAAAATTATCTGTATCTATTTTAATTATTTTTGTCTTCATAAAGTGTACACCTCGGTTACAGTTCGGTATGCTTGTAAAATGGTAATGCTGGTGGTTCGCAGATTAGAATTCACGTATGCACTTATCTATCTTTACATGATCATTTGCTCAAGCAAGCTTGGCAAATGCTCCTGCTCAGATAGACTAATCTGCTTATCGTGAACATTATAGCATTATGTGGGGGTAAAATCTATAGTTTGTTTATGTTGTGGGATAGTTAGGGGTGTTATTGTTTTTTGACTTATATGATTTATAGTATGACTTAATTGGCTAATTTATTTTGTTTTCTTGTTCATTTAGATAACGTAGGATCCCTAGATGAATGCCCCAAGCCATTTTTTCTTGGTATTCATCGTCCACAAGTAGGGCAGATTCTTGATAGTTTGACATATATCCGCATTCTACGATTACTAACGGACACTGTGTTTTCTTTAGCATATAATAGTTACTGTTTGATTTAGCCTTTCTATGATTGCCATCTGCTATAGTTTCTTTTAACTGCTCCTGTATGATTTCAGCTAATCGTTTGCCCTCCTGTGACTGGGAATGATAGAAAACCTGGGCTCCTTTTACATACTCTTCCGTAAAACTGTTTTGATGAATACTTACAGCAAGATCAGCATCATTAGAATGAATAAGTTCAACTCTATTATTTAAATCTGCACTTTTTTTGTTGGAATCTGTTTCTGAATATAATCCATTATCGTCTTCTCTTGTCATGATCACTTTAATATCATTTAATTCTAATAAATTTTTTAATTTAAATGATATTTTTAGATTTATGTCTTTTTCTAATGCTCCATTTACCCCAACTTTACCCGGATCCCTACCCCCATGCCCAGCATCGATGACTACTACTATGGGTTCCTTATCCGCTCTGCCAACCATAGAGTTAAAAAAACCTTTCATGACTTTAACTGACTGTTCCGTAGTTAACAAACTTGCTAGGTATACCAGAATTAGGAATACTACACTAAAATATTTTTTCTTCATATATTTCTCATCCAATAACCTTATTCCTTAAATCTTATGAGAATAAATAGTATCCTATTCTTGCCATCCAATTTTCTTACAACAAGATAGAGTTTTACTTACAAAATAAATTCTCGTGCAGAAAACGTTTGGCATAGCCGACATATATATTACGTACGATTGCAGCATCCTAATGTGAACTTCGTTCACATCCACGGAGCGTTTTTTGTTAACTTTAATTGCAGAGCAATATTAAATAAAAAGGTAAACGCTGTATTATAATAGTTTCGCGTTTACCCCTTTATTCTTATTCCACATATTTTATTACTGAAGGTACCTTGTAATTACATTCCATATATTTTCCTTCTCAAGTCCAAGCTTCCAAGCTGCAATACCTGCAACGTCAGCTTCATAAATCACCTTAAGCTTTTCTTCAATCGATTTTTCTTCTTCTTGCCACATTCGATAGGTGGCGCCATCCTTCTCATATTCTGCATAATAAGAACCATAAGTTTCATCCCATTCCGGTTCTATTCCATTATCCTTAAGAATGTTCTCTGCCGGCGTCATGGAGAAACTCTCTGAACTAACTTCTCCATCCGGTGTTTCCTTCCACAATCTTGTGTAGAAAGGAATCGCTATAATGGTTTTCTCTTTTGGAACCATTGCTAGTGTATTGCTAACAGCATCTTTAACAAATCCAATGGAAGCAACAGGACCTGCCACTTCTGAACCTGCATAATATTCATCGTAAGCCATAATTATAACATAATCTACGATCTCACCTTGCTCTTCTCTGTTATAGTAGGCAGTATATGGAGCTGGTACATAGTTGTCTACAGAAAGAACAATTCCATTGTTTCTACATTTAACAGAAAGCTCTCTTAAGAATTGTATAAAGTGAGTTCCTGCATTCGACGGTATTTTTTCAAAATCAATATTAATACCATTTAGTTTGTATTTTAGAGCAGCTTCAATCAGTGCATTGGATAAAGTTTCTCTTCGTGAAGTATAGGAGAGAACTTCAAACATATCTATTTCCGGATTAAAATCGTCAATCAATCCCCAAACCTCAAGCCCAAGATCCTTTGCTTTTTGGACATATTCCTCAGATGCTATTGAGGATATAGTTCCGGACACATCATTCACAGAAAACCAGGTCGGCACAACTACATCTAGTCCCTTAGTTGGCTTTATTAATGCTTCAAGATTATCAGCTGCATCCTCGTTAAAAACTTGATGAAAGATGATATTGATTTTCTCCGATCTTGTTTGGGTAGTATATCTTGGTTCTATAAAGTCACTGGTCAGTGTTTTATAGAAAGATTCCTTTATATGCTTATTTCTTACATATCCAATAACACCCTCTTGAGTCATTACCTTTGAGAAGCCCTTCTTAGGTGCCTCTTCCATAGCAACGTACATAAGACTTGTCCCGATAGGAAGATCTGTTAAAATCGGACTTTTAATATTCGCGTCTTGTCTCAGCTGCGTTTTTTTCGTTACTTCTGTAAATAAATAATCTCCCCATTTATAATTTATAATGACACGGTTCGGGTTAATATGATATTTATAGTTCATATCTGAATATTTTTCAACAAAATCAATAGCAATATATACCTGATCTGCAAACACTTTAACAATTTGATATTCCGAATCCGTCTTCGTTTTGATCATACTTTTTGTAACGGAATACTGATTTTTTCCGGCCTCCACTTGTAAAATCTCATTAGGTGTAGTATAAGTTAATACATTCTCATTATAGTCCCAATAGAATCTATGGTTAAATTCCTGTATAACCGTTTCATAATCCAGATATACTTTTCCATCTAGAAGCATACCTTTCTTCTCATATATCCTGTCCTGTAGGATAATCAGCACTTCGGAATCTTCAACCTGATAGTAATCGGTTAATAGCATAACTTCGTCACTGGGGGTCAATTTCTTAGTAATAGCAATTCCAACGATAATTAGAATAATTAAAATTACAGATGTAGTACCTATAACTGCTATTTTCGATCTCTTATCCATAACCGTACTCCTCCCATATCTTTATCACTCGCTTTATTATAGCATTTAATTATCCTATCGTCATTACTAAATTTCGACTTTTTCTTAGTAATATTTATAAATGGGAACTTTAAAAGTCATTTTTGAAACCCTTGCTTCCTCTATATAAATGGAAAAATGTCTTCGGAAATAGAATTATGTAAAATCAATTTCCGAAGACATGGCAATCATTTCTCAGTTAACCAAACTATCATATTTAAGTATATAATAAAGTACTTTTCTTTTCTTATTCATTTATTTCCGGTAAAAAGTATAGAGGGTTCTTTAAGTCCGGAGTACTATCAATTATTGCGACGCAATAACTTTATGTATACTTAAATTTTATATTTGCTTAAACTGGACTTGCTCTTTGAAAACGATACAAAAGATAAACCAGTGAATGTAGAAGGTACTATTTAATCATATAAAATTAATTATTCCGGATAAGAAGGTCTTTGTGATATGTTATACTTATCCCTACAGAGCCCTTAACTCTCATGGTCAACCTTTCTAATAACGTTTTCATAATTTAAAATAGCTCATCAAATAATTTTATTACATTTTTTGATAGCATGGTAGGTTCCTTTTCAAATGGAACCGAGTAGAAATTATATTCATGTTTCCCTTTCAGATAACGAATTGAACGGGACGTTGCGCAGGGTATTAAGAATATCCAGCTTTCATTTTCGCCGATACAGATGTTTGCCTGGATAAATTCTTCTAACTTTTGCTGATTCCATTGCGCATTGCTACCAATTACAACCTTTGTATTACATCTTAATAACCCTTCCTTACTGGTAATAAAATCTGAACCAAAGTCAAGGATAAGTGTTTCATAAGATGCACCTAAGATATCTGAAAGTTTCTTTTGCGTCACCTCCTTATAGCAGGTAATCTGATGAAAAGAAAAAGAATAAGAACTTTCATAGCTCCACTCATATGCATTTTGTATCCGGATCAAATCATGATGATTATTGCATTCTAAGAGCGCTGTTTTTTTGCCTAACACTTCACCCATATAGAAGGCTAGCATTAGTGCTGTATAAGTCACTCCTGCTCCACGATGTGTTCCGATAATACCAATTTTATGCGTTGGAATTCTATTCTTAGTTCTATATATTTTCTTCATTAACATTGAGCGTCTTTTCATTTAACTCCATAACCTTTCCATCAAATTACACGCATCTTATAATCATACCTTTAACATACGAACCAATTCATTAAGCAACTCGATCTCACTCTTTTGCTTTGGTTTTGCAAATGGGTCCGGTTCGTATGGTATTCGATAGCAATTTCTTTGTTCCATACTTTTGATGACTTGTTGAAATTGTTTCCCGTTTAGATAGTTAAAAAAATATAAAATATCTTTATGTTCCTTGGTAATTTCCAAGGCTTGCTCTGCTGAGGCGAGCTCCCAATCCTTGGCGCCAATTACCAGTATTTTTACATTGGCCTTGAGAAACTCCTTAAAATTTTCCTTGGTCAGCAGTCCATAATCTTGTACACAGATTGGATACTCTGTATCTTGCTTCATCTTATTACATCCTTTTGGAAGCATAGGTATACCATTGCACTCATATATCCCATCCTTCGGAAACAATCCTATATATCTGCTTTTAATTCTTGATACGCAACCACTATTATTTTTCTCTTCATAGGCACATTTCTGCCTACGGTGAATAAAATGACTGCATATACGAAAGGACAGATGAGATACGCCTATTCTTTCTTGGGCACCTGCAACTGCAATTTTTAACGATTGATTTATTTTCATATAATTTCTGTTTTTTCGTATCAATGCTGATAAATGTTTGCTCAGTTGCTTTACAGAAGAATATCGTAGCGATGGATTAAATTTGAGACAACGGTTAATAATATGTTTCAACTGCTTTGAACAACATCCGGATAGATCAATATTTTTTATTTGATCGCAGGTTTTTGTTATATATATTCCAGTTACCATATAATATAGTAACATGCCAATACCGTAGATATTACACCGCTCATCAAGATTTTTACCTTGATAAAGTTCCGGTGCAGCATAGCCTTTGGTTGCGCAAAATCCAAGTTGTTCACTTAATTCATCTTGGTATATAGCACTTCCAAAATCGATTAGTTTTATGGTGGCATCTGCTATAATGATATTTTCCGGCTTAAAATCCATATAGATAATAGGCCTTTCAATGGAATGTAGATATGTAATAAGATCACATAACTGGATTGCAAAATGAATTATGATATTTTCATCGATAGGACCCTTTTCCTGTATGTAATCTTTTAGCGTTTGGCCTTCGATATATTGTTCGATAATATATGCACAATTATCGTCTTCCTCAATATCATAAATAATTGGAATACAAGGATGTTTTAGATTTTTAAGTAGAATTGCTTCCTTACAATGGAATTCATATAGAGGATGTTTTTTTGAAATGCATTTGATTGCACGATAAGATTTTAATAAGATATGTTCCGCTAGATATACTTTTGCAGTGCTTCCTCTGCCAAGCAGTTTAATGATTTGATACTTTTGAAACCAGATTTCTTGTCGCATTCTCTCCTTTCTCATCAGCATGAATACAAAGATCAAATCAAATCGTTCAAATACATTATAACCAATATATGGAATCCATTCAACTGTTTCTTGGTCGTCTAATTTTACAAAGATTATTTGAAAATTTGTGTACTATTTTATTACTTCACCATGCTATTTTATTTTAATTAGGACTTTTTTTAATACAAATTTCACATCTTGATGTATTGACTTTATATGACTTATAACTTATACTTTTTTTACACCAGTAGATATTTTTTAGTCGAAACTAAAAAATCAGTTCCTTTTTAAACACAGAAAGGGGTGTACTATATGAAAATAGAAAAGATTAGTGATAATCAAATAAGATGTACGCTAAACAAAAGTGATTTGATTGACCGTGAACTGAGAATTAGCGAACTTGCTTATGGGACAGAAAAAGCCAAAGCGCTATTTCGTGATATGATTCAACAAGCTTTTTACGAATTCGGTTTTGAAGTTGATGATATACCTCTAATGATAGAGGCAATTCCTGTTTCTACAGAATGCTTAATCTTAATAATTACTAAGGTGGAAGATCCGGATGAATTAGATACTCGCTTCTCGAAATTCTCTTCCTTTAATATCCATGACGACTTGGATAAGGATGAAATGGACGATGAAGCATACGCAGATGAGATTATTCAAAATTTTGAGGATGATTCGTCCGAGAATTCGGAAAATGCTTCTAAGAATTTGACAGAATCTACTGAAAAAGATGACTCTATATCTAGCGAGAAATCAAATGTTAATATTACTCCGAATTTAACTAAGATTTATTCCTTCCGTTCCTTACAAGAAGTAATTGATCTTGCGAATATATTAGTGGGCATTTATAACGGTGAGAATACACTTTATAAAAACCCAATGACTTCCTTGTATTACTTGGTTATTCGAAAATCCGACCATACACCGGAAGAATTTAATAAAATTTGTAATATTCTATCAGAATACGGAAAAGCAGAACGATTTACTTATGCAAGTACCACTTATTATGATGAACACTATGATGTTATTGTTAAGAATCAGGCAATTCAAATTCTTTCAGTAATGTAAGAAAAGGGATGAGGTTTTACCTCATCCCTTTTTATCATACCTATAAAATAT
>JAAYSQ010000138.1 GCA_012523925.1 Clostridiales bacterium | reverse complement strand
GTATTTTATATGTGTTGGTGTAAGTTTCAATTACGGCTGTTTTCCGATGTAAGCAAGAATACCGCCATCAACATATAGGATATGACCATTTACAAAGTCAGAAGCATCGGAAGCCAGGAATATCGCAGGACCCATAAGATCTTCTGTTGTTCCCCAGCGAGCTGCAGGAGTCTTTGAAATAATGAAATCGTTGAATGGATTACCAGGTTCTCTAAGAGGCGCCGTCTGTGGTGTAGCAATATAACCTGGCCCAATACCATTGCACTGAATATTATGTCCGCCATACTCCGAGGCAATATTCTTCGTCAGCATTTTAAGGCCACCTTTTGCTGCCGCATACGCAGAAACAGTTTCTCTACCTAGTTCACTCATCATGGAACAGATGTTAATTATTTTACCATGACCTTTCTTAATCATGCCTGGAATAACCGCCTTTGCAACGATAAATGGAGCATTCAGATCGACATCAATCACTTTTCTAAAATCTTCTGCACTCATTTCCGTCATAGGAATACGTTTAATAATTCCAGCATTATTAACAAGAATATCAATAACTCCAATTTCTTGCTCAATCTTAGCCACTAATTCCTGTATTTTTTCTTCATCAGTCACGTCACATACGTAACCATGAGCTTTGATACCAAGTTCTTCATATGCCTGTAATCCTTTATCAACCAATTCCTGATTAAGATCATTGAAACATATCGTAGCGCCAGCCTGTGCATAGGCTGAAGCAATTGCAAATCCAATACCATAGGATGCTCCAGTAACAAGAGCGATTTTTCCCTCCAAGGAAAATGATTTTAAAATATCGTCCATAAGTAATCCTCCTTAATACAGTCGTAAGAGTCTTTTCTCCAATTGACTCCTATCTTATGTAAAAATGCATGCTACATATTAACGAATATCCTTCATTGCCACATGATCCATATCATCAAAGTCTTGATTCTCACCAACCATTCCCCAGATAAAGGTATATGCTTGTGTACCAGAACCAGCATGGATTGACCAACTTGGGCAAATAACAACATCGCGGTTTCTCATTACAATATGTCTTGTCTCGGTAGGCTCACCCATGTAGTGGAATACAAGAGCATCTTCCGGCATCTCAAAGTAGAGATAAACTTCCATTCTTCTGTCATGGGTATGGCATGGCATCGTGTTCCATACACTACCTGGTTTTAATTTGGTCATGCCCATTACTAACTGGCAACTTTCCACCTGTCCTGGAAGAATATATTTTGTAATAACACGATGGTTGGATTCCTCTAAGGAACCAAGCTCTACATTAACGCAATTCTCTGGTTTGATTAAAACAGTAGGATAGGTCTTATGAGCGGGTGCGCTGTTAAAGTAGAAATATGCCGGATTTTTCTCATCAGCGCTAGCAAATACGATATCCTTAGAGCCCATTCCAACATATAAGCCATCTTTAAATTCCAGCTCATAAACGGTACCATCAATTGTTACGGTACCTTTACCACCAATATTGATAATACCCAATTCTCTTCTCTGTAAGAAATACTCTGCACGGATTTCTTCACCTGCTTTTAAGGTAAGGGGTTCCACAGGTACTGCTCCACCGATAATAATGCGATCAATATGGCTATAAACCGTCTTGATCTCCCCTGCCTCAAATAGGTTTTGGATTAAAAACTCCTCACGGAGCCTGTCAGTTGTGTAATGCTTTACATCATTCGGTGATGAAGCGGTTCTTAGTTCCATAATTAATACCATCCTTTCCTTTAATAAACATTTGTATTGTAAATTGGTTTAACCTTACTATATATGTATATTTTACCATGCCTTATTTCCTATTTCTTGTCATATCTTCTTACAAATCTTGCAAATATTGAATTCACTTGCTATAATTGGAAATATACATACTTCAAAGATTTTAGACATCAATTATTTAGGACATCAATTGATTATATGTTAAAAAGGGGAAATAATGAATGAAAGAATTCAATTCATGTAAAGAAGCTATTGAAGCATGCATTAACGAAAAATACTTTGCAATTGCGCATTTGCATTTTGAAGAAAAGACGATGAATATGCATATCCATGATTGCCATGAGATCTATTATTCAATATCCGGAGGAAAACAGTTTTTAATTGATAATAAATCATACAAGATTAAGCCAGGGGATATATTCTTTATTAATCCATATGAAAGTCACCATTTGACTCAGATTGAACAAGGAGAACATGAACGAATTGTACTATCTATCCATCCGGAACTTCTAAAGCAACTTTCCACTGCAAGTACGGCATTGGATTACTGTTTCAAATATAGGGCACCCGGATTCTCCCATCGCATCTCTCTCGATAAAGATCAACAGCAACGCTTTATGTACTACATTCTTAAGCTCACCAGTCTCTCTGGCTATGCAGAGGATGTAATGGAACGGGTTATCTTTACTGAGCTGATGGTTTACCTCAATAAGGCCTTTAATACCCAAATTCAGAACCTTGAAATGGATACAGATCATAACTACCAATATGATGAACAGGTAGGTGAAATCCTAGAGTACATCAATCAGAATATCTCTAGTCAAATCACAATCGATCATTTAGCAAATCAGTTTTATTTAAGTAAATCCTATATATGTCGTATCTTTAAGCAGGCTACTGGTACAACGATTAATAAATATCTAACTGCTAGAAGAATTAGTATAGCTAAATCCTTGTTATCAGAGGGGATGTATGTCAATGAAGTGTATGAGAAATGTGGTTTCAGAGATTACAGCAACTTCCTCAAGTCCTTTACTAAGGCAGTTGGAATATCACCAAAGAAGTATGCATTGTATAATGCAAGATGAGTGTTATAAAAAACTGTACCGACAAGTTCTACACAATTCTTTTGTGTCATTCTTATCGGTACAGTTTATTTTATTGCAAATATATAACTTCAAATATCAATGATCTTCTTATTTTTTAGAACAGTCCAGTTATTCTTCCATTCTCATCTACGTCAATACCTTCGGCAGCAGGAACTTTCGGTAATCCTGGCATGGTCATAACGGTTCCAGTGAGTGCAACGACAAAACCGGCTCCTGCGGAAACATAGACATCACGGATATTAACAGTAAAACCGGTCGGTCTTCCAAGCTTCGTAGCATCATCGGATAGGGAATACTGGTTCTTGGCCATACAGATCGGAAGGTCACGATACCCGTTAGCTTCTATCGTTTTGATTGCTTTCTCGGCAGCAGGATCATAGGTTATGCCATCTGCACCGTAGATTTCTTTAGCTATGGTTTCAATCTTTTCTTTAATGGAAAGGTTTAGGTCATAAAGCGGTTTATAGTGGCTTTCCTTTGTCTTAATGGTGTTTAAGACTTTCTCTGCTAGTTCTAAGCCCCCTTCACCACCCTTTTCCCAGACTTCACAAAGAGCGAATTCACAATTGAGGTTTTCACAAAAACTTTTTACATAGTTAACTTCTGCCTCGGTATCGGTAACAAAACGATTCAAGGTAACCACTACTGGAACACCAAACTTCTGTAAGTTCTCGATATGCTTTTCAAGATTTACGATACCTGCTTTTAATGCATCCAAATTCTCTAAAGATAAATCGGTTTTTGGAACACCTCCATTATATTTCAATGCACGAACAGTGGCTACAAGCACTACCGCATCCGGTTTTAATCCAGCAGTTCTACACTTGATATCAAGGAATTTTTCCGCACCAAGGTCAGCACCAAAACCGGCTTCCGTTACTACTACATCCGCAAGTTTTAAGGCAGTCTTTGTTGCTCTTACGCTATTGCACCCATGCGCAATATTAGCAAATGGACCACCATGAATTATTGCTGGGGTATTCTCTATGGTTTGTATAAGGTTCGGCTTTAAAGCATCCTTTAATAATGCTGCCATAGCACCTACTGCATTTATTTCCTTCGCTAAAACCGGCCTGCCTTCATAAGTATATGCCACAACGATACGTCCAAGGCGTGCTTTCAAATCATTCATATCTTCCGCCAAGCAAAGTACCGCCATGATTTCAGAAGCAACAGTTATAATGAAATGATCCTCACGAACAACGCCATCGGCTTTCCTACCCAAACCCACAACAATATTACGAAGAACTCTGTCATTCATATCCTCACAGCGTTTCCATACAATCTGGTTTGGATCAATATTTAAGGCATTTCCCTGATGTATATGATTATCCAACATAGCAGCAAGTAGATTGTTCGCAGAAGTAATCGCATGAAAATCTCCGGTAAAATGCAAATTCAAATCATCCATCGGTACTACTTGAGCATATCCGCCTCCAGCAGCTCCCCCTTTGATACCAAAGCAAGGTCCAAGAGATGGTTCACGAAGCGCAATGACGGATTTTACATTCATTTTCCCAAAGGCCTGTCCTAACCCAACAGTTGTTGTGGTCTTGCCTTCACCTGCTGGAGTAGGATTAATTGCAGTCACCAATACAAGTTTCCCGTCCGGCTTGTTTTTGACTTTTTCCCACAACTCGTCAGAAAGTTTTGCTTTGTATTTCCCGTAATATTCTAGGTCATCCTCTGCTATAGCCAACTGCTCTGCAACTTCTTTAATAGGCTTTAGTTTTGCTTCCTGTGCAATTTGAATATCTGTTTTCATTCTTTTACCTCTTTTCTATGCTCTAATGCATTTATTATTATTTAGCACTCCGATAATCCCTTAGTCCTGTCTTAAGAAGATCGAGAACATCACTGATATTAGCTTCAGTCTTCTGTAAATTAATCATTATTGGATCCGCGGACTTTGGTGTGTTTAACTTAATAAATAATGATTTCCATTTTGGAAGCTTAGAATACATTTTATCCGTATCTTTAAGCTTAATGTAGATAGAGGTTTTCTTTAAAACCTTTGCACTATAAATGCTATCAATATCTTCCCAATCGATTTTTCCAATGGTGGGTATTGTTGATTTATCGATAATACCATCCTCACAAATCGTTAAGATTGCTTTTGGTTTTATGAAGTTTTTAAGTATAACGAAATAACAATACAATGTGATAAGCAATCCAATACTTACGAAAATAATCAAAGCGATGCTACGATCGTAAATTCCTAATCCAAGAAAGAGAAGCCATAATAATATTGTATATAAACCTAGAATTAATGATTTTACTAATTTTTTTCGCTTTTGATATATTTTAATTTCTTCCATTTACAAAACCCTCCATTATTACCTCTAGCGACTGCCTATCATGAACAGTATACCTTGATTTTCTGTAAAATTACAATATGTTTCCTTATATATAAGAAAATATAATAAAAGTACTTGCTTTACAAAATAAATTGAGTATATACTATCTATTAAGACTTTCATTCAATTGCTACTATTGTTACTACAAAAACGTATGAAAAAAGGAGTTTGACATGAAATACGATACAATTATCTTTGATTTAGACGGAACTTTATTAAATACCTTGGATGATTTATGCGATAGTGTTAATGCTACTTTGCTTAAACATAATTTCCCAGAGAGAAGTCTTGATGAAGTCAGACGTTTTCTTGGTAATGGTGTCGGAGTACTTATGAGGCTAGCTGTTCCCGAATCATGTACTGATGAGGAAGTTGCTGTATACCTTGAAGAATTCAAAGAGCATTATAAGCAAAACATGGAGAATAAAACGAGACCCTTCGACGGTATTATGGAACTTCTGCTTGATTTGCAACGCTATAATTATAAAGTCGCAATTGTATCTAATAAATTTGATCCAGCTGTAAAAGCACTAGCCAAAACGTATTTTGGTAACCTTATCCCGGTTGCTATTGGCGAATCTTCGGATGTAAGACGTAAGCCAGCGCCAGACAGCGTATTTAATGCAATCAAAGAATTAGGTTCAGATAAGCAAAAGACGATATATGTTGGCGATTCCGATATTGATGTGCAGACGGCAAAAAATGCTGGTATTCCATGTATTGGTGTTACTTGGGGTTTCCGCTCTAGGGAAGTTTTAAGGAATGCCGGTGCAGACTATTTAATCGATACGCCTCGGGAAATCTTCACCATTATATAATCATCATTAATAATTAGTTTCCTAGTATACGAGTAGGTTATTTGATAAACTTACTCGTTGAAGGAAGTATTGATTACGCCATACTCCTATCATGACAATCGCTTTGCTATATATTCCAAATATTTTTTTACTATATTAATATCGGAACATTGGTAAAGCATTCTTGAGCCAACAACATCTTCGATCTCATTAAATATCAATTCGCCATTATCCCCAATAATAAAGTCAATTCCAACTAAACCAAACTCAAATTGATCTACAATCGTATTTATGATACCTTTCTCTACTTCAGAAAGTGTGTAGAGTTCCACTTCGCCACCCAGAGAAAAATTTGATTTGAAACCATTTTTAGCAGTTCTTAGAACAGCTGCCTGTACTTCTTTCCCTATTACATACACTCGAAGATCTTGATGACGACTTCCCGTAAGTGGCTGTACTACCAAGTCGGAAGTTCCTAGTCCCTGTATGATTTTATCTAATTCTAAATCAGAATTCTGATGCTTAGTTGAATTAGCTGTGCCCGCCATATTCGGGTTCAATTCCTCTAACTTTGGCTCGTAAAGGAATACTTGTTTGCCGCCATGCCCATCCACAGATTTAATAACAGTCGGCTTTACTGCTTTTATAAGTACATCTCTTCCCTGTGCATTTTGGTGGAAACTGGTATCCACCATACGAATTCCAGTCTTTGCAAGATATTGATAGGTTTTTGCTTTGTCATTACAAATCTCTGCAACAAAAGAATTATTAAAGGTTGGTATACCCATGTACTCTAAATGTTTGCTAAGCAAAGGATAGATGGCTCTACATATAGCAAAATCCGGTTTAGTGATTATCTCTCCTTGATATCTAATAAAAAGTTTATTTTCTTTTACACCAAACTCAAGATCTTCAACCAGAATAAGCTTGACCTCAATGCCAAGCTTATTTCCTTCTTCCACATAAAAATTGATATAGGCTTCATTATAAATTGCACTTTCCTTGTAGTAAATTAGCCAAGCTTTCATAATATCTCCACGTAATTTTCACATATTATTCTTAACAAAATAATCGTTATTTTCTTAAGACTATCATACTGTAATATTGATTTATTTTTGGTAATCGTTTTTATATATTAATCGTTTATTCTATATCAATTAATATTTATATTAATTACTATTATAAGTTAACTATTTATCAATTATTAATCGCTGCTTTATATGGGCTATAATCGCATCCGCTGCATTTACACCGGTACAATCATATATAGTCTTAAAATGTGCATTGGAATTCACTTCACAGACAATAGGTTCTCCATTCTTACCAAACAATAAATCTACTCCCGCAAAGTCCAAACCAATAATTTCACAGCAACGGATGGCTAGATTAACCTGCTCCTTTGTCGGTGTGTAGGCTTTCATACTTCCACCGATCGTTAAATTCGCACGAAAATCACCATTCTCAGACTTCCTAGCCATGCTAGCAATCACCTTAGAACCTACCACTTGTAGACGGATATCCTTGCCAAAGCTAGAAGCAATGAACTCCTGAAAAAGAAACGGTTTCACTCCAATTTGCTCTACTTTGTCCTTCAACTCCTCCATTTGATTAACCAAATATACCTGTTGGCCAAAGGAACCAAAGCATTCCTTAACCACCATTGGGAATCCAAGCCTGGAAGCAGTCTCCTCCAAGAATGCTAGATTAGTATAACCTATATTCTCAAAGGTCATAGGTGCTACAATCGTCCTTGGCATTCGAATGCCTTCTTTCATTAATACAAGATGCGTTAAGGACTTATCGTCACATATACCAATAGCATCGGACGAGTTGTAAACCGGTATCCTAAGTTGTTCCAGATATTTTGCTAAACGCACATCTTTGTCCCAGAAAAGCACAAAATCAACTTCTCTTTCCGTCTCTTTCAGTGTATCTTTTGAAATATCAATCAGAAGCTGTGCATTGGTTTTTAATTCCATCATAATTCCTTGCTTCTTTGCAGCCTCTAAAAGCCACTGATGGATTTCATTAAATTTATTCATATTTAAAAATTCATTAACTACAAGCCATCCTGTCATGTCTACCAATCCAATCCTTGAAATTAACCATTCTAACCATTCTGTTCTAAATATTCCTCAAATTGTTCAAGCGTCATTATAACTTTTCTTGGTTTTGTTCCTTCCTCCGGACCCACAACACCCACTTCTGCCAGCTGGTCCATTATTCTTGCTGCACGGTTAAAACCGATACGATAGACACGTTGCAACATTCCAATGGAAGCCTTATCTTTCTCGATAATAAACTTACCGGCTTCAACAAAGTATTCATCGCGTTCCATTGCCCTATTATTACTTTTACTGTTAGCTAAACTTGTATTGGTAATCTTTTTCTTAATTTCCTCACTATATTCTGTGCTTCCATTATTCTTCTTCAAGAAATTGACAACAGCATTAACCTCTTTATCTGATATGAATGCACCTTGGATACGTACTGGCTTTGG
>JAAYSQ010000137.1 GCA_012523925.1 Clostridiales bacterium | reverse complement strand
TTACCCATGACTGCCAAACCGATAACACCTATTTGTTGTTTACCCATAATCGTCTCTCCTTTATTTAAATTTATTTAAATATAATTGTATTTATAGTATCATTACTTGGCTAATATGCAATCTGTAAATCATGTTAGGTTTTGTAATATTATTTCACAAACATCTATTTGCAACTCTTACAACCTTGGTTATGAAATTTATTTTCTTTTATTATAGCAATCTATTAGCATATATGCAACCTTATTTTCCTTATTATATCAATTGTATTTTAATCTCTCTATTTAACCATCGTATTATAATCCATATGTTTTAATCTTTGTTTTTTGCTTCGGTAATTTCATCCATGTGTTTTACCCTTTGTATAATAACTATTGTTGTTTCATCTACTTATTTTATCCTTTGTATTATAATAATTATTGATTCATCTATGTATTTTGACCTATGTATTGTGATTATTGTTGTTTCATCCTTGTATTTTATCCTCTGTATCATAATTATTGTTGTTTCATCCAGGTATTTGTTCTTTGAATTTTAAGCTTGCATTGTTATTAAAATTTGCATTTAGAAAGGGATACCTCATTTAACTAGAGATATCCCTTTTTTCAATTCTTATTCAGTTTCTATACCTTGTCTGCATAATCCGACTACATTTTCATCTGCAAATGTATTATACTCTTATTATTACATGATTATACTTAAGATCAATGCAACAATAAGTCCTACAATACCTATAATCCTCCATAACCGTCCTAGATCTTAAGGTATCCTTTTCTGAGATACCAATAAAAAAGGGGGGAGAGGCTGGAACCCCTTATAATATAATCATATTTCAAAAAATACAAAGTAGTGTTAAACTATGAATAAAGGTAAAGTTATTGATTTTTACAAATGGATAGATAGGAAAAATAAAATTTCACCTTGTATTGAAATTATATAGGTGGTAAAGATGGTTGTAGTGAGTTTGAAAATAAATAATTAAGGTCATGCATTGTCACCTCCTATATCATTTCATCGATACGCTAACGATGAAGATTATATATTTAGTAAAGCTCGAATTCAGAAGACATCATTATTTTACAACTTGTTTTTCAAATTATTAATCATGGTTTACATGTGCTATTTTTCAATAAAAAACTCTGATATACAAATGCACGATAAAGAATATTTGTACATTTGTTTATCAGAGTTCTATTTTTATAACCGTTTCGATGCAATCGCTTTACGAATCTTACCGATATTATCCAGATAATCTTTCTTTCTCTTAAGAGCCACGCTCATGTAGAGCCAGTCTGTGATCATTAAAGTAGATAGACGGGATTCCATGGCTTCCGAGCGGAACATAAATTCCTCACCATAGGATATAAAGCTGATATCCGACTCGGTTGCAATCGGTGATTTACCATTGTTAGTAATTGAGATCACCTTTAACCCATGCTCTTTTGCCAGTTTAATATTATCGAGCAATTCCTTATTACTGCCGGAATTAGATATAGCCAATACGACATCATTTGCTTTCGCACGGGATATATACATGGCTTGCCAGTGGGAATCCGCACTGTTTTCCACTGGAATACCGGTTCTGAAAAATTTATGATAGGCATCCTCAGCAAGATAGTAAGACCCACCCATACCAAAGAACATAATCTTTGAAGCTTCTAGCAAAATCTTAGTAGCCTCATCAAGTAATTCCGGCGGATTTAACTTTAAGGTCTTTTCCATACTAGTGACATTGGCCCTATAAACTTTATTCATAATCATGTAGGAATCGTCATGCTCATTAATACTCTCATGAATATTCTCGATTGGTTTTATGATTGATCCTGCCAAGTTGATCTTTAGGTCTTGATAACCTTTGTATCCAAGAGAATTACATAGGCGAAATACGGTCGCTTCACTTACTTGACAACTTTCTGCCAATTCTTTAATGGAAAAATGAACGATATCTCTTGGGTTGTCCAATATATACTTGGCAGCCTTTTTCTCTGCTTTATTCAATTCACTATAGGAACTAATAATTCGCTCGATACAGCCTTTCTCATTGCTTTCGTTCATTTGACCCCTCTTTTCTACGTCCTTTATAGCATATCTCGATTCTAAGACATTAACATTCTAATTTACTCTAACCCAGCGATATGCTTGACCTACAAAACACCTACTTATAATTTATTGTTTTCTATTATTTAAAGTATACAATAATATACAGCAAATGAAAAGAATATTCTCCAATGAAATGTTACCACAGCGTAGAGTATTTTATTAAATAGACTTTGCAAAGCAATTATCTATAAAAGCAAATACCCGCTGTTCGTTTCCAAACAGCGGGTGAAAGTGAGTGGTTATGATTAATCAAAATATACAGTTTTACCTGTTCTTGCAGACTCATAGATTGCTTCTAATATTCTAGTAACAGCCAATGCCTGCTCTGGTTTAACAACCAGTTCAGTTCCCTTGGTGATTGCATCATAGAATACTCTTTGCTCGATATCGGTGTCCTTATCGGAATCGCCATCATAGAAAGCAACTCCGCCAGAGCCTAGATCTGGCTTCTCAACACATTGCTTATTATATTGTACACGGTTAATACGTAAGCCGTCCTTCATATCAGCACCAGCCTTTGTACCGCAAAGGGTAGTCTTAGCTTCATCTACTTCAAGTGAGTTGAGTGCCCAGGATGATTCTAAATTAATAGTAGCTCCGTTCTTCATTTTAATGAAGCCGAATGCAGAGTCTTCTACTGTAAATACAGTAGGATCCCATTCACCAAAGGCATTACCCTGTTCCTTTTGATCCGCTAATTTGCGATATACGGATCCAGTTACGGATGCTGGCTCATAGTTATCCATCATCCAGAGTGTTAAGTCAAGAGCATGAGTTCCGATATCAATTAATGGACCTCCACCCTGCTCTTCCTCATTTAAGAACACACCCCAAGTAGGAACAGCACGTCTTCTGATTGCATGAGCCTTTGCATAGTATACCTCTCCGAGGTCTCCATTTTCACAAGCACGCTTGAGATATATGGAATCCTGACGGTAACGGTTCTGGTAACCAATCGTTAATATCTTACCAGTTTCTTTTGCAGTTTCTACCATTCGCTTAGCATCTGCATAAGTTTTCGCCATTGGCTTTTCGCACATTACATGCTTACCAGCTTTCATAGCTGCAATGGAGATATCCGCATGGGATTTATTTGGTGTAAGAACATAAACAGCATCCAGATCCTCTTTTACAAGCTCATTATAATCTGTATAAACTCTTGCGTCCTCTGTTCCAAATTTTTCTTTTGCTTCCTCTGCTCTTTCTTTAATAATATCGCAGAAAGCAACTACCTCAAAATTACCATTTCTCTGAATCGCTGGAAGATGTTTGCCGTTAGCAATACCACCACAACCAACAACTCCTACTTTTAATTTACTCATTATGTATGTCTCTCCCTTCTTGTATTTATTACAAATCAAGACCTCCGCTTCACATTCGGAAGGTGCTTGTCATTAGTGTAAAAAACTAAATTATTTCTCCCATGGATTTGGGATGAAATCGCCACCGCGGCACCATTTTAGATAATTTAGAGCATGAACTTGTGAAGTCATCTCCCAATCACCACCATAGATTGGATCATGGTATCCTTCAATACAGATATCACCCTCATAACCACCCATATGAAGTATGCTAATGATATCTCTCCAATTGTTATCGCCAAATCCTGGTGTTCTATGGTATACAAATTCTTCTGCACCATAGATACCGCGACGACGAACTGCATCCATATCAACAGTCGCATCTTTACCATGGATATGTACAATTTTCTTAACCCACTCTTTTAATTGTGGTATTGGATCGATCAACTGCACCATCTGATGTGTAGGTTCCCATTCAAGGCCTAAATTGTCAGAAGGTACTTCATTGAACATCATTTCCCATGCCTTAGGGTTAAATCCAATATTACAGGTTGTACGATCCCAAGTACCGCCCATTGGACAGTTTTCAATAGCAATCTTGATATTTTTGTCTTCTGCCTGTTTGGTAAGGTCGCGGAACACTTTACCAAATACCGGTATAGATTCCTCTACCTTTTTACCTTCTAAAGCACCTGCAAATGTACTAACTATAGAAGCTCCAAACTTTGGCGCCATTTCTATACAATATTCAAGGTTTTTCTTATGCTCTTCATATTGTAGTGGATTGCAGTAGAGTCCAAGAGTAGTTACTTCAACTCCTGAATCTCCGATAATGTCATTAACTTTCTTAGCCAGCTCAGCCAAATCCATTCCTTCCAAAGACATATGGAAAGTGATTGCTATAGTCTCAAAGCCTGCTTTAATCATATGGGGTAACATAGCTTCTGCTTGGTTCCCCGGAATACAAGTTCCTATTTTAATCTGTTTCATAGTTGTCTCCTTCTAGAATTTTTGTCATTTACCATTCTAGTGTCTTCAAGTAATCTCTGCTTATCTTCATATCTTCCATTGGAGCACGATCAGGATGGCCATCCTGTTCAACAATTACCCATTTACAACCTATATTCACAGCCTCTTTCAGCAGGTTAGGAATGTCCTGTATTCCCTTCCCTAACGGTTGGAAGTGAAATGGATTATTCGTATAATCTTTAAGATGAAGCAGTGGGCTCCGACCAGCATATTTCCTGATATACTCGATCGGATCTTCACCAGCTACGCCAATCCAGCAAGTGTCCATCTCAGTCTGTAGCTCTTCATTAGTGGTATTCTGGTACATATAATCCAATACATATGTTCCATCTTCCATTTTTTCAAATTCAAAATCATGGTTATGATAAAGTAATGTAATTCCATGTTTTGCACATTCTTTCGCTATGCCTGGAATATTACCCATCATTTCCTCAAAATTCTTAGTACCATAGCGATAATCTTCAGTTAAGTAAGGTATAGTAATGTATCGGCAACCAATAGTTGCATATTGAGATACGGTACCCTCTAAATCCTCGACAAGTTCATGGTAAGGTACATGGGCGGAAATTGGTGTAAGTCCAATTTCTTTAAGGATATCTCGAATTTTTTCAGGTGAATGACCATATAAACCTGCCAGCTCGACTCCATCATAACCCATTTCCTTAACTGCAGTCATGGTACCAACAAAATCTTTCTCTGCTTCTTCTCGAATTGAAAAAACTTGAATTGCAACAGGTAATGTTTTCATATAATTATCCTTTCTTATTTACTCAAACGACACTACTGCTTGTTTTTCTGCTGATTCAAAAATCGCCTCCATCAGCTTCATAACGCGCATAACCTCAGGTAATTTAATCTTTGATTCTTCTTTTCCTGAAATTACATTTCTAACATTACGATAGAAATCCTTGATATCACTGGTTACAACTGGAAGTTCTTCCACACAAATGGTATCTTCTCTTCTAGGAGCCATTGTCTTGGTGATACCAGAAGCGGTATGTACCGGCACAACATCGGTTTCATCCTTACCAGTAGCTTTCACAATCTTTCCAGTTAAATCCCAATCCTCAATGATTGCAGTTCCATTCTGACCTAACATATACCATCTAGGAAGGGAAATGAAATTACTTGTTCCTACTTCAATAATAGCCTCAACATTGTTCTCAAACAGCAAATGTGCTGTGAAACCATCATCAACAACCTGGTTAGTGATATTGGTAAGCGTTGCGAAGACGCTCTTTAACTTAACATCCTTTACCATCAGCAATATCTGATCAAGTAGATGTACGCCCCAGTCTAGGACCATTCCGCCACCATATTCTTTTTCCTGTCTCCAATCTCCAGGGATACCTCTAGAACCATGTACTCTGGACTCGATGCGGAACACTTCTCCTAAAGAACCTTCCTCATAGATGCGCTTCATTGTAAGGAAATCTTCATCCCATCTACGATTTTGATGTACAGTGAAAAACTTCCCTGTAGCTTCAGATACATCGATTATTTCCTGCAATTCCTGAGAATTTAAAGTTACAGGCTTTTCAGACACAACATTCTTACCCGCATTCATTGCCTTAATTGCAATTTCCTTATGTACATCGTTCGGTGTCGCTATCAGAACTAGGTTAATCTCTTTATCATCAAGTAAAGCTTCTAAGCTTTCATAGGTATGTATACCGTTTTGTCTAGCTAATTCCATCTGTGATTCCTTGATATCATAGATACCTGCTACTCTGCAACCTTCTATCTTTCCAAGGATTTCTCTATGCCAGTTACCCATACCACCGTAACCAACAATACCAACTATCAATTCTGTCTGATTCATGTAAAACTCCTTTGTATTAATTATAATGTAGTTAAAATATTAGTAATTGAGTATTAATAATTAATTTATAATTAAATCAGCTCTACTATTGTAATACATCGATAATGATATTTTTACTCTGGCTTAGAATCGTCGTTCTAATTCACTAAC
>JAAYSQ010000018.1 GCA_012523925.1 Clostridiales bacterium | reverse complement strand
GATGACCCATATATTGAATTCGACTTCTCCACAGAGGTTATCATTCAAGAGAGGCTTGGCTACTTAGGTGAGGGTGAAATCGATGGAGAAATTGTGAGTCTATTCCTTTATTGGTATCATGGCTCTGTATTCACTGTATATGAAGAAAGCTATGCAGTAGAAAATGGCTTCGATTCAGAAGGAGACTTGCTTTTAGGTAATTACAAATTTAAAGATGAAAACATTATATTCAATGTTAAACATCCTAAAAAGGAAAGCCTAACATTCTACAAGGTGTCAGACTAACAGCTGAAACAGATCAAGGTGCGATTTTGTCGCACCTTGATTTATATTGGTATTTTGTTTTGCATAAAGCTCTTAACTTTTGCCAAAGGAGTTCTTCTGTTTTTTTAGCAAAACTACTACAAAACCCTTGCCATTTATCGACGGTTTAAGTATAATGTGAACATAATATAAAGCGATACGGTCTCCGCTACCGTGGATATTTCTATGATAGAGAAACCCAGTTGTACTATCTCCAAAGTAGGTATTACGACCCTGAGGTAGGTAAGTTTATTAACGGAGATGATATTGCATTTTTAGGAGCAACAGGCACAGTATTAAGCTTTAACCTCTATTCTTATTGCGAGAATAATCCGGTTACGTTCTCAGACAGCTACGGACAAAAACAAAGATTAGTTCTTGCACGCCAACTTTTGAGAAACTCAAAAGTATTGGTCTTGGATGAGGCAACAGGCTCCGTTGATCCTTATACTGAAACGAAGATATTTGAAGCCATTGAAGGGTTGCAAGTACACATATAGTAATTATTATTTCGCATCGTCCAGCTCCACTTACAATTTGCAATAAATTTATGAATTTTGATGAAAATGGGGAAATAAGTATTTCCTAGAGAGGAGCGTTGATTATGATTATTTCCGCATCAAGAAGAACCGATATCCCTTGTTATTATTCCGAATGGTTTGTTAAACGCTTACAAGCTGGTTATGTTTTAACAAGAA
The DNA here is from genome assembly GCA_012523925.1 of Clostridiales bacterium. GTDB lineage: Bacteria > Bacillota > Clostridia > Lachnospirales > Lachnospiraceae > Mobilitalea. The sequence goes on along the minus strand of JAAYSQ010000018.1, from coordinate 965 downwards.
ACCCTATGAACCATTCACAGGTAAGCAGAGTCTCATTGTCCAAAGATGTTGTTGATTGTATCGTTTTTTGGACAAAAGACGCTACTAACATATTGGATAAATTAAAATATATCGAAGAATTGGAATATAAGTTTTGTTTTCAATACACAATAACTCCCTACGGTCTTGATATTGAGCAAAACCTGCGTCCCAAAGAGCAGATCATCGAAAATTTTCAATTTCTTAGTTCTCTGCTCGGCAAACATCGTGTGCTGTGGAGATATGATCCTATAATTATCAACGAGAAGTATACCGTTGATTATCACAAAGAACATTTTGAGAGAATGTGCGCAGACCTTTCCCCATATACCGAGAGAGTAATCATTAGTTTTGTTGATCTATATGCCAAAATTCGCTTAAAAGGAATTCGAGAAATACCATTAGAAAAAATAGAAGTCCTTGCTGAAGCTTTCGGCGCAACTGCACGAAAGTATAACCTCATAATCCAAAGCTGTTGCGAACATTATGATTTAACTAAATTTAACATTCATCAAGGCGGCTGCATTGATCTATCAGTAATTGAAAAGGTTTGCGGTTATAGATTGAATCTTAAACCTGATAAAGGGCAGCGGAAGAATTGTCACTGTATCGAAAGTATCGACATAGGAGCATACAATACTTGTCTCAATGGATGTTTGTATTGTTATGCAAATTTCAGCGAAGATACGGTAAAGGCAAATCATATAAGTCATAATGCATCAGCAGAATTTCTTTTAGGAGAAAGAAAAGCGACGGACAATGTTTATGATCGAAAACAAAAGAGCAGCCGAGATGGATAGGCTATACTAAATAGCACCAGAACATTTAAGTTCTGGCGCTTACTTTGGTCTCGCTCATCGTCTTGCTGCACAAGCCGACGTGGACTCGAACCGAACGACAATCCGATTCTGCGAATCGAATGCGGTAACAGCCGCATGCTCTACTTC
>JAAYSQ010000136.1 GCA_012523925.1 Clostridiales bacterium | reverse complement strand
TTATCTAGAAGGTAATATTATGACCGAATATGAAGAGAAGTTTGTATCCATTGGAAAACCGATTAACCGCATGATTATTTATCGGAATAAAGACTGATATTTAAAAGAATATTACTTCAGTAGCAAAATTGTTTTGTGGATATTTTACCTTACTTCTCATAATATAATAGAAAGAGTAAGTAGGAGTATCCAGTCAATGAAAAAATCATGGAAATATAAGATAGCAAAAGCTACTGGAGGTAATTATAAATTAAATAAAAAGATTCTTAGACTGAAAGCCTCCTGGGATGAAGTAGAAGGTATAATAAATGGCGCTGTTAAGAAAAAGAAGAAAGGAAAGTAGAACTTGAAAAATATATGCGAATGGTGTAATATCACTATACAAGTTAGCGAAAACTAGCTTAATAATAACCATTTGTTTAATGCAATCACATAAACAAAAGAAATATTGAGATACTAATAATATCTCATAAAGAACGGAGGAATACTATGGCTTTTAAATTTACAGATGCGAACTTTCAAAGTGAAGCTCTAGAATCAGATATACCTGTGCTAGTTGACTTTTACGCAGACTGGTGTGGTCCTTGTAAAATGATTGCCCCAGTGGTAGAAGAATTGGCGTCAGAATATGAAGGAAAAATAAAGATCGGAAAATTAAATGTAGATGATAATCCGAAGACTGCGGAAAAATACCGCGTTATGTCTATTCCTACAATGATTATTTTAAAAAACGGTGAACCAGTAGAAACCGTTGTGGGTGTAGTACCTAAAAAGTCATTACAGGATAAATTAGAGGCAAATCTATAACATAAACTAAAATACCATTAAAGGAGCAAAGTAAATCAAACAAATAAAAAGGTTTTCTTTGCCACTTTAATGGTAATAATGACAGAATTAAAAAAAATATAAAAACTTTTTTAAAAACTCTTGCAATTTATAATTATGTGGTATATAATATTTCTTGCGTTCGAAATAAAGACAAGCAAGAAATAAATATGTGCCTTTAGCTCAGTTGGCAGAGCACCTGACTCTTAATCAGGGTGTCCAGGGTTCGAACCCCTGAAGGCGCACTTTATAAAAGGTTCTAATTTGCAGACATATGAGCTGTGGGTTGGGACTTTTTTCTTTTTGTTAGTCAGTGCCTTTTTGACTAATGCCTATGGAAAAAAATATAACACATTAAATAAAAAAATACCCCGAGCATAAGTGCATGGGGTGTTAAGGGGGACGCTCGGAGTATTGTTGAGGGTAGCAGATAATATTATAAAGTAAAGCGCATGGAATACAATGGAATATTCTATGAATTTTAGTGTAAAAAACCTGGGAGCTATTCTAAAAGCGGCAGGAACTGATTATAAAAGTGTTATAGGTCTGTTACAAAGAATAGTGATAGACCCGTTAATTAATAATGGTAGAATAATCTGAAAGGACTATTCTGCCATTATTATATTTAAAACGACATAAATTGACATAATGATGTTATTTATGATATTATTTATAATATTATTATCACTCTAATAGTAAGTGCTTATTAGTTACAACGAAATTATTTTTTGTGATAAAGATATTTACAATGCCAATTAAGTTTGAGATTAGAAACGGAAAGGATAGCAATGAAAGATAGGTTAGAGCGGCTTTATAATAGAATATTTCATTCTAGTACAATGTTTAAGCAGTTGGTTATCTTTACAATCATTGTAAGCATTATTCCCATTATATTTATAAGTGTATTGCTTTTCCGGAAACTAAGTACTATGGTTACAGATGATTTAGTGAACTCCCACAAGCAAGTGGTTGCACAATATATGTCCAACTTAGAAGAAGAAATCAACCATTATGGAGATAGTATCGATCGTATTGCCAACAATACTATAATTCTAAACACATTAATGGATAATACAAAAGAAAAAAATCCTTATAAAAAAGGTCAAGAAGTTAGTATTGAGGTTAATAAATCACTACGTCTTAAGAACAATGATGTATTACGTAATTGCATGATTTATTCCAATGTTGAAACTAGCTTAATCTACGGTAATAGGGTTACTATGATTGATGAAGCTAAGAAAGAGGCATGGTATACGGATAATCATAATTTCTTAGAAAGAGATTATTTTATATATTCATCTAACCATAAGAAAAGTGATGTTTTTTCACTAATTCAGGAAATTGTATATGTAGATACAGTGTCATTTCAAAGGAATGAAATTGGTTTAATAAAGCTTGATATCGATATGAATCAAATATTTAAACCGGTAACAAAAGCCAGTGAAATATCTTCTTTTTATGGTGTTATAGTGCTAGATAAAGAGGATAATATTATATTTTCATCTAATTATGATGATAATAAAATCGTATCTGATTTGTCATACGAAGATAGGCATAATGATGATATAAGATATTACAATGATATGATGGTAATGAGCGATAGTATCGAAGATTATGGATTAAAGTTAATTTTCCTATTTGACAACAGTACATTTAGCAAAAGGAAAACGGAAGTATATCAGGCAATCTTACCAATTATCTTTATTATCATTGTTACGATAATATGTACAGCCTATATTTTTACCAGAGGCATATCCAAAAGAGCAGCAACATTAGTAGAGAAAATAAAGGTTGCAGGAACAGGAGATTTATCCATTGACTATGAGATTGATGGAAATGATGAAATAACAATTCTAGACAAGCAGTTTAATCATATGCTTTTAAAATTAGATGATTTAATTAAGAAAAATTACATTCAGCGTCTGGAGAATAGAGAAACGGAACTTCGCAATCTCCAATTACAAATCAACCCACATTTTCTATATAATACATTAGAGACAATTAGTTCGATTGCGGCTATGAAGCAGGCTTTTAATATATGTGAACTATGTCAAAGGTTGGGTAATGTATTTCGTTATAGCCTAGGAAAAAATATGGGGGAATATGTAACCGTAAATCAAGAAATAGAACACATTCAAAACTATATTTATATTCAAAGTACAAGATTTGTAAATAAATTTGAAGTATACTATAGCGTTGAACCAGATATAAAAGAAATGAGGATTCTTCGTTTTATTCTTCAACCAATCGTAGAAAATGCGATTGTACATGGTTTAAGTAAGAAGGCGGGAAATGGAATATTAGAAATTTCAGTAAGTCAGGAATATGATCAACTATTCATTCGAATAGAAGATGATGGAGTTGGAATGACTGCCTCTAAGGTAGAGGAATTAAAGCAGTATATTAACAGTGATATGGATTGTAACCAAAAGGAAAATAGTAAACAGGGCATTGGTATTCGAAATGTAAATCAAAGAATTAAATTATCCTGTGGAGATGAATATGGAATAACACTGGAAAGTATGCCACAGAAGGGAACCTGCTTTACAATAAAGCTACCATTGATATCAGGGGGTGATTTTGTATGAACCGAAGTCTGTTAATCGCAGATGATGAAGCATTGATCCGTCAGGGAATTATTGCTAGGTTAGAATATCTAAATTTAAAGCCTAATAAAGTATATGAAGCGGAAAATGGTAGACAGGCATTAGAAATAATGAAAAAGCATAAGGTGGATATTGTTATAACCGACATTCGCATGGCAGATATGGATGGGATTACTTTTATTAAAGAAGCAAGGCCGAATTTTCCAAAGGTTCAATTTATAATTTTAAGTGGATATGCAGAGTTTTCCTATGCGGAACAGGCAATACGATTAAATGTAGGGACTTATCTCCTTAAGCCGATAGCCAATGACGCTCTAAAAGAGGCAATTGAAGGGGCAATAGCCAGGTTAGAAGAAGGAGAAAGTTTAAGTAAAAAAGTAATCGAAGCAACACAATCAATTACTGAAATGAAGAATAATATCTTTGAGAAGAATGTAAATGATCTGTTGCGAGATGAAGATGCCTATAAAAGAAAAGAAGTATATGATGAAGTGGATGAAAAATTCCCCCTAAAAAACAGATGGTTAATGCTTGGAATAATTAATGTTGACGGGAATAGCTATGAGCAAAAGCAATTTAAACATAATGATATCGACTTGATTCTTTTTGTTATAAAAAATGTGTTTAATGAGCTGCAGATAAAAAGTGATAAAATTATCGTGAATAATAGAGCAGATCGGAATCAACTCTACACGATTTTATCTCATGAAAATAAAAATATGTTAAGAAAAGAAGCTGAACAAATATATACCAGGTTACAAAATGTTCTATGGAGAAGTATGGGAATCTCACTTACTATTGGGATTAGTGGAGAGAATGATATGTTGTCCTTCAAAAATACAAAAGAGGCTCAGAAGGCTCTCCTAGAGAGAATGGTTCATGGAAACTCAAACTTATATTTCTTTAATGATATTAAATTTTTATCGACATATAAGTTTCCAACAGCTGAGTTTAATATGCTGCACCAATATATTGAAAGACGCGATGTGGTCAACATCGACTTTATGCTTAATACTTTATTTTCTGAAGAAATGGTTAAAAAATATAATATTACCTATATCCGTATTGCTTGGGTACGTATTATAAACATGTTATTAAAAACAGTAAATTTATCACCAAAAAATGTAGAAAAACTGGTTCTTAACCTAGAATATTTGGATTCATTTCATTCACTAAATGATTTAAAAAGCTATCTCAATTCCTTAATCTTAGATTGCCTACAAATTGATGGCGATATTGATATTAATTCAAAAAACAAGGTGAAGTTGGCCATCAAATATATTGAAGATAACTTTAATATTGATATATCAATTAATGATTTGGCAGATAAATTTGCCATAAGTCCGAATTATTTCTCTACTATTTTCAAAAAAGAAACAGGGCAGACGACGATGAATTATATTAAAACGCTCCGTCTGAACAAAGCTTGCGAATACTTAAAGTATTCAGATAAAAGTGTAGCTGATATTGCAAAAGAGGTCGGTTACCAAGATAGCCAGTATTTTTTCAAGGTATTTAAAAAAGCAATTGGACAAACCCCTTTAGCATATCGAAGACTTCATAGTAAATAGTGTGATTAAATGTCAATTTGCACATCTTAGTGTGTTTTCAGCACTATATTAAGAGTGTGCAAATTGACAATTTTTTTATGGTAAGATAATTGTAGGTGCTACCGCTACTAAATTTTCTATGTTCGTATCACACTGATAAAGTTTTGGTAGAAGTATCTTATCATTTTCAAATTGCTCATAAGCAATGGTTAGTGGTGCTTGTACAGATATCTGCTCTGTATATGTATCACTTTTTGTTTTTATAGTTATAAAATATGGATCCAAATCTTCATGGCGGTAACCTGGTTTATTAGTCATGTAGATGGAGAAAGTAATTGTTTTTTGTATTTTATTAATATCCGCTTGTAAAATTGGTCCTCTAGATATCCATGTTTTCTGATTACGAATAGCAGCTTCCAATTCTTCTTCGATATTTCCTCCTTCTTCTCCCTCAATAAAAGTAGCGTATTGGTTTTTCATATCCGATTTCCCATGAAGATCCATGCCACAGGTAAATGCTAAGGGATATCCTTGTAATACAAGATCCTCCCACCATAGCAATCCACGTTCGTTTACTTCATGCAAAGGTTCTGGATTATTGAAAATTTCCACGAAATCGAAGGAGTTATAATCGTTAATCTTCATATCAAAACGGCAACCACGTGAAAAAGGATGACCATATGAGAATGGATGTGCTACGCCAACGAGAGCGCCTTTATCTTTTGCGGCTGAGAATAGTAACTCAGGATTATGAAAATTGATATTTTCCCAAGGAACATATTCTTTCAAATTAAAGCACAATATATGGCCATAATAAGTGGTATACTCCATTCCATAGATACAGGATATGGGGAGCTGTTGTTCGTCCAACATTTCTTTTATTTTCACATGAGCAGATATAGTGTTATGGTCAGTAATGGCAAATGCATCTACCTGATCTTCAAGCATCAATTCTATCAATTCTGCTGGTGTAATATTGCTATCGGATTCAGTTGTGTGATTATGTAATTCTAATCGCTTATACATAAGGTTCCTCCTATTATTTAACCGAAAGTTTTAGTTTATAATTGGTATCATCTAAGATTACATTAAATACAAGCAAGGTAATTTTTATTACACCATTGATACTTGGCTGAACAATGCAACCTTCACTAGCTTCGGTAGGAGAAAAGTACATATGGCGGGTTGTAAGCTGCTTGTGAACACCTCCTATAAACTCATCGTTCATGTAGGCTATTGTATGGATTTCAGTCTTCATATTGGAAATAGCAGAGGTAATTAATTCATCCGTAGCTATTTCATTTTGATATTCTCCGTTACAAGCTTCAATAATTTCTTTTTTCAATTCTTCTGTTACCGTCGTATAACGCTGTTTATCAAAGGAAAATTCTATATCCATCTCCTGATATTCTTTATCAAGGCAGACCGTGTAGGATATTTGGCCAACAAATCCTTTGTTTAAGCTTCCACAAACTTCATAAATTTTTTTCATCAACATCCTCCCT
>JAAYSQ010000017.1 GCA_012523925.1 Clostridiales bacterium | reverse complement strand
TCAAATTTTTTATAACTGCATTGGCGCTATCGATTTACCAAAATAAACGAAAAAACGGCATAGCCTAATATCAACGACTATGCCGAATTTTTCAGGAATTATAAATCCCTATCTGACCGCCCCTAATATAGGACTTTTCAAACTGTCAACTATATTAGGAGCGTAACTTATCACGATGGCAAGGCTCTGTATCTTAATAAGTGGCCTTGTAGATATCGCAATTATAGATTTAGCTATATACAACTAGAATTGAGGTACCACCGCGCCTTTGTAGGTGTCATTGATAAATTGCTTTATGTCATCACTCATTAAAGCGTCAACCAAAGCCTTGATATCTTCTCTTTCCTCATCCCCTGCTTTCACAGCTAGAACATTGCCGAAAGTTTCCGCACCGATGGATTCCTTATCTTCTATAGCTATAGCATCTGTAGGGCTTAATCCATCCTGAATCGCATAATTACCATTAATCACTGCCATGTCTACATCTTGTAGAGAATGTGTCAACTGCGCTGCTTCAATTTCAATGAATTGTAGGTTTTTTGGATTTTCTTCAATATCAATAATCGTTGCATTAAGGCCAGCGCCTTCCGCTAAAGTAATCAGACCTTGTGCCTCTAAGAGCATCAGGGCTCTCGCTTCATTGGTTGTATCGTTAGGAACTGCAATTTGCGCTCCTTCTTCCAGTTCTTCTACGGTTGCTGTCTTACCTGCATAGATACCAAATGGTTCATAATGTATATTTGCTACAGATACAATGTTGGTGCCATTTTCTTCATTAAACTGATCCAAGTATGGTTGGTGCTGGAAGTAATTCGCATCTAAATCGCCATAATCCAAAGCCAGGTTAGGTTGAACATAGTCAGAATATTCCACGATTTGAAGTTCATAGCCTGCATTAGCTAAAATTTCTTTTGTCTGTTCCAATATTTCCGCGTGTGGAGTTGTACTTGCACCTACTACAATTTTACCATTGGTTTTATCCTGTCCTGGAGTTTCATTTTTATTAGCAGTATCCTCATTATTAACAGTTTCATTATTCTCTGTTGCGTCATTCTTACCAGAATTATCATCTTTCGCTTTGCATCCTGCTAGTACAGCCACGGATAGAGTAAGTAATGCTAAAAGTAATATAATTTTCTTCATATTTTTGCCTCCTATATTTAAGTTAATTTATATGATTGAGAAATATAAAATAATATCTTACATTTCGCAATAATCTAGTGTAATCTTTTATCGGTATGCTTCATCCACCTAGCACCGAGCTCCTGGATCCCCTGAACAATCACCACCATAAGAATGACTGTTACAAAGGCAATATCGATTTCTTTGCGATAATAACCGTAACGAATGGCAATGTCTCCGAGTCCACCACCGCCGACAAAACCAGCCATAGCAGAATAGCCCAAGATTGTTGTAATTGCTATTGCACTACCAATTATTAGAGAAGGCTTTGCCTCCGGCAACAATACTTTACGTATAATCTGGAATGTCGTTGCTCCCATGGACTGCGCAGCCTCAATCACTCCATAGTCCACTTCCTTTAATGAGGATTCCACTAATCGAGCAATATAAGGAGCAGATGCCAAAATTAATGGTGGTATTACTGCCGTTGATCCGATTGTTGTACCAACAATCCACCTAGTAAAAGGCATCACTGTAATTAATAAGATGATAAATGGAACGGAGCGAACAATGTTAACAATCACCCCTAGTACCTTATTAATCATGGGATTTGGAGCAATCCCTTCCTTATCCGTTATTACTAAGATAACACCTAAGGGGAGACCAATAAGATAGGCTATAAAGGATGACATAAATGTCATATATAAGGTTTCAAATATACCTACAACCACCATTTTCATCACTGTTTCATTCCACATCACTCATCACCTCCTCATGGGGTATTTTATTGGCATTTAGATAAGCATATATGCGCTTTCTGCTAAGCTCATCCTCTGGTAACTGAATTACCATCTGACCAAATGCCTTACCATCGATATCCTTTGTATCTGCAAAAAGGATATTAACAGGGGTCTGGCATTCCAGTACCATATTAGCAATCACTGGTTCAAAGGAAGTTCTGCCATCAAAGATAATTCTACATTTATGTTCTCCTACAAATGAATCAATATGCGTATCTCTGGAAAAGATTAGTTGTTTTGCAATCTTTGATTTTGGTCTAACGAAGACTTCCTCCATATCTCCAACTTCAGCAATATGACTTTGATCAATGATGGCGACACGGTTACATATTTCCTCAATAACCTTCATTTCATGAGTAATAATAATTATAGTTATTCCAAGGTTTTTGTTAATTTCCTTAAGTAATTCTAGAATAGACCGAGTCGTGGTAGGATCTAGCGCACTGGTTGCCTCGTCACATAGCAATACCTTGGGATTGGTAGCCAAAGCCCTAGCAATGGCAACTCTCTGCTTTTGACCTCCAGATAACTGTGACGGATAAGCATCTACTTTATCCTCTAATCCTACAACCTTCAGTAGTTCTAACGCTCTTTCTCTGGCCTCTTTCTTTGCTACACCAGCGATTTCCAATGGAAAACAGATATTCTCAACAGTCGTTCTTTGCATTAACAGATTAAATTGTTGAAAAATCATTCCCATAGACTGTCTAGCCTTTAATAATTCTTTTTTACTTAAAGAAGCCAAATCTGATCCATCAAAGTATACTGTTCCTTCTGTTGGCCTTTCCAGGAAATTTATACATCGTACAAGCGTACTTTTTCCGGCGCCACTGAGACCAATAATCCCAAAAATCTCCCCTTCATATATGGTAAGATCAATGTTTTCCAGCGCTCTTACAGTATTACCTTTGCTATGGAACTCTTTGCCGAGTCCTACCATTTCGATTATGGGCTTTTTATTCTTCAATTACACCACCTCCATTAATTTTGCTTGGTAACGTCTTAAAGCAACGATCCAATAGTGTAGCATCCTAATGTGAAATTCTTCATATAGCGGAATATTTTTTATTTAATAGGATGAACTTTCCTATACAATAAAAAACAGGATAGCCTTTGACAGCTTCCTGTTTGTTCATCATGGAAATGAATCGGATATACTTCCGCATATTTTCCTATATCAAAGAAAGAAGGAATAATTTCTTCGCATCATGATAACACCACATTCGCCGTCTTCGCGCATATGTCTTTCTTCATGCAACACATATACATGCTGCACATAGTATTACACATGACTGCAAATGATGTTCTCATGAACGCTCCTCCTTTCAAATCCTATATATTTGATATGAATATTGGAGTTAGTATACTATAGTGGAATTTTTTTGTCAATAATAATTTTTATTTTCGTTTATTTCTATAGTATTAATATTATTACAATATAAGCTCAGATTTATAGTATTTAATATTGCTCCACTCCTTGGGAACTTACTTTTGCTAATACAAGTGGTCTTCTTGTAACGGGTTCATCGGACAATGTATAAGCTTTCCTTAGTATTTCCTCAGCCTTTTGGAACAACTCTTTCTTAGAAGCATATAATATGGCCAGAACATCTCCTTGTTTAACATAATCTCCAGTCTTTTTAATCATCCTAATACCGGCTGAATAGTCAATAACACTATCCTTGGTCTCCCTTCCAGCACCCAATACCATAGAAGCAATACCGCACTGCTCTGTATCCATATGACTAATATAACCATTCTGAGTTACTTTTACTTCATACTGATAAGGAGCTTTCGCAAATTTATTCGTATCCAGTATTACTGTAGAATCCCCTCCTTGGGCTTCTACCATTTCAGCCAACTTTTTAAGTGCTGCTCCACTTTCCACTGCCTCATGAACAAGCTGCTTGCATTTCTCCACGCTTCCTTTGCCTGTAAGATACAGCATATTTGTAGCAAGGATTTCACATACCTCTGCTAAATCCTTGGGGCCATTACCTTTTAAAGTTTCAATTGCTTCAATAACTTCTAGAGAATTACCTACTGCTGATCCCAGTGGAATATCCATATCGGTAATAATCGCCATGGTTTTTTTCCCAGCATGTTCACCAATTGCCACCATCCGCCTTGCCAATGCTATTGAATCTTCTACAGTTCTCATAAAAGCACCGCTGCCAGTCTTAACGTCAAGAAGGATACAATCACTGCCTGCAGCTAATTTTTTACTCATTATTGATGAAGAAATTAGAGGTATACTATCTACCGTTGCTGTAACATCCCTGAGTGCATACAATTTCTTATCTGCAGGTGCCAGATTCCCAGATTGTCCGACTACACTAATACCAACCTTATTAACTATATCAATGAATTTATCCTGATCTAATGCCACCTGGAATCCTGGAATAGATTCCAACTTATCGATTGTTCCTCCCGTGTGTCCCAAACCTCTTCCGGACATCTTGGCCACCTTACCACCACAAGCTGCAACGATTGGACCAATTACTAAAGTGGTCTTATCGCCTACTCCACCGGTACTGTGTTTATCCACTTTAATGCCTTTAATTGCGGAAAGATCCACTATATCACCAGAATGAGCCATAGCAATCGTTAAATTCGCAGTTTCCTTCTCGCTCATACCTTGAAAATATATTGCCATAAGCATGGCAGACATCTGATAATCGGTTATTTCCTCATTCACATATCCCCTTATCATTTCTGAAATTTCTTCCTTGGACAATTCTTCTCCATGTTTTTTCTTTGTTATCAAATCATACATCCGCATACGAATCGTATCTCCTTTAATTAAGTATTCTTCTTATTCTCAACAATTTTCCTATTCTCAAATTGTGTTATTAATTATAGTCATCCGCCGTTTTATATAATCCATAAGATATATTATATTTTCTGAGGGCTCAATTATATTATTATAATTATATAGTTAGCATAACACTAACATTTTTAGAAATCAATTCCAGAATTGCAGAGCAATTTTCTACAAAATAAAAAATGAGCAGATACTGCAGATGCAATATCAACTCAACACTTTTGTACATTATATAATTTTATCCAAGAAAAATCTGTATAGAAATCGAGGTGACAAGATTCGAACTTGCGGCCTCTACGTCCCTAACGTAGCGCTCTAGCCAAACTGAGCCACACCTCGATGAAAATTATATAAGCTGTTGGGCGGACTTGAACCGCTGACCTCCTCATTACCAATGAGGTGCTCTACCAGCTGAGCTACAACAGCATTACATGCTTTTAAGAACCTGGTTTAATTTCGTCTTAATCCTTGTCAATGCATTATCAATTACCTTCGGTTCTTTCCCAAGAACTTCTGCAATCTGAATATATTTTAAATCCTGCATATATAAGTCTAAAACTTGATTTTCTAGGTTACTCAAGCGCCTTACAAGTTCATATTCTATCATACTAGTATTCTCTTTGTCAATAACTAATTCTTCAGGATTTGATATTTTTTTCTGGTGAATTATGTCAACCAATGTTTCCTTTTCCCCAGCATCACTATTATCCCCATAAGCTGGAGCATAAAGGGAAATATATGTATTAAGAGGGATATTCTTTTTTCGATTAGATGCCTTTATTGCACTATAAATCTGTCTAGAAATACAAAGGTCTGCAAAGTTAAAGAAGGAATTATCTTTATCTTCCTGGAAATCACGGATTGCTTTATATAAACCAATCATTCCTTCTTGTATAAGATCATCCCGGTCACCACCAATCAAAAACAATGCCTTAGCCTTATTTCTTGCTAGATACTTATACTTCTCCAGGAGATAGTCCATCGCATATTGATTCCCTTCCCGGATTAGAGCAACAATCTCATTATCAGAGAGAGTATCAAAGTCTACTTTTGATAACATACCGTCGCCTCCTATTCAACCAAAATGCATTGATACCAGTATTACTTCCATCTCCGATGGATGTATATCCATTCGGAGATGAATTTTCGAAGGGAAACGGTTTCATCATCCCTTTTCGCTTAATCGTTGCCTTACTATTTCATAGGAAAGAATGCCCATAGCTACGGAGGCATTAAGTGAATCTACCTTACCAACCATCGGAATCTTTGCAATAAAATCGCATTTTTCTTTCACCAATCTACCAACGCCTTCCCCTTCACTACCGATAACCAGGCCAATTGGTCCTTTTAGATTCATTTCATACATAAGTTCGCCATCCATATCAGCACAGACAAACCATAAACCTTTTTCCTTTAACTCCTCTATTGTCTTAGACAAATTGGTAACCTTTGCTACCGGTAGATAATTAATTGCACCTGCAGAAGTTTTTGCTACTGTAGCTGTAAGGCCAACCGCTCGGCGTTTTGGTATTATAATTCCATGTGCTCCGGCCTGATGTGCAGTTCTGATCATAGCCCCGAGATTATGCGGATCCTCTATATTATCTAGTAAAATGATAAATGGGTCCTCATTATTCTCTTTCGCTGCATCTAATATGTCCTCAACCTCTGCATATTCATATGCAGCACAATAAGCTATAACGCCTTGGTGCTTGCCCTTAGGGGAAAGCTGATCCAATCGCTCTTTTTTTACAAAGGTAATAATCGTATCGTTCTTTCTAGCTTCCCTTATTATTGTTTTAATAGGTCCATCTTGATTCCCATCTAAAACAAATAGCTTATCAATGGTCTTACCTGCACGGAAAGCTTCAATTACTGCATTACGGCCCTCTATTGTAAATTCTTCATATCTCATTTATGTCCAACCTCTCTTCCGAATTTCGGAGATGATAATTTTTTTAGATGATTAAGCAGATAGGTAGCTCGAGTGCATATCATTCTCGCTCACATTGCACTTTATTTGCCTGTCGTGTACATCATTTCATAATATTTCTGATATTCACCTTTTGTAACTCGCTCCATCCAATCCATATTTTCTAAATACCATGCAATGGTCAATTTGATTCCCTTGGAAAACGGAGTCTCTGGTTCCCATCCAAGATCATTTTTTATCTTATCCGGAGCAATCGCATAACGGAAATCATGTCCCTTACGGTCTTCCACATAAGTAATTAGATCATAGGATAGATGTTTTCTTCTCTCATCATCTGCAGGAAGCATTTCCAATAAAGTATCTATTATAATCTTAACAATCTCAATATTCTTCTTCTCGTTATGTCCCCCGATATTATAAACCTCACCAACTGTTGCCTTTTCCGTAACCAGATCAATGGCTTTACAGTGATCCTCTACATACAGCCAATCTCTGACGTTCTTCCCTGTACCATAAACGGGAAGCTTTTCACCCTTTAAAGCGTTATTGATCACTAAAGGAATCAATTTCTCAGGAAATTGGTATGGTCCATAATTATTGCTGCATCTAGTAATATTCGCAGGGAATTGGTAAGTGTCCACATAGGATTTTACCAATAGGTCAGCAGAAGTTTTGCTTGCTGAGTATGGACTATGTGGATCCAGTGGTGTAGTTTCGTAGAAATAACCTTCATCCCCTTCCAAAGCACCATACACTTCATCCGTAGAAACCTGAATATACTTTTTACCTGGTTTAAAACCTTCATCAGTTTCCCAAGCTATCTTTGCAGCATTAAGAAGATTTAGAGTTCCAAGAACATTGGTATTAACAAATACCTCCGGATTACGAATACTACGGTCAACATGGCTTTCCGCAGCAAAATGAATAACATAATCAATATCATAAGTTTCAAAAATTTCCAAGATCGCTTCTTTATCGCAGATATCAATTTTCAGAAACTTGTAATTATCAAGTTTTTCTACTTCTTTTAGATTCTCCAGGTTTCCAGCATAGGTAAGGCAATCTACATTAATTACTTTTATAGCATCCTTATATTTTTTCAACATGTATAATATAAAGTTTGATCCAATAAAACCGGCACCCCCGGTAACAAGATAAGTTTTCATCATTTTTCCTCCTAATAATCATTAAGATATTCTTTAAAAGCATCCTTCCAGTCTTTCATGACATATCCATGGCGTTCTCTAAGAGCTTTGTTATCCAATACGGAATACATCGGCCTTTTGGCAGGGGTAGGATACTCTGTAGTTGGAATTGCTTCAATTGAAACCATTTTACCTGTTTGCTGAAATATTTCTCTTGCAAATTCATACCAGCTGGTACTGCCTTCACAGGTAGCATGATAAACACCATAACTTTCCGTTTCCATTAAAAATGCAATCACTCTAGCGATTTCTAAGGCGCTGGTTGGAGTACCAAACTGATCCGCCACAACTCTAAGATGCTTACCACTATCCGCTAGACCCAGCATAGTTTTAACAAAATTTTTCCCATCCCCATATACCCAAGCGACACGAAGAATAAAGGATTTTTTGCATAAGTCTTGTACATACATATCACCGGCTAGTTTCGTTTTCCCATAGGTATTAATAGGATTGGTACAATCACCTTCAATATAAGGTTTGTTAGCCTGTCCATCGTAAACATAGTCAGTTGAAATATGAATTAGTTTCGCACCAATATTCTCCGCGGCTATACTTAAGTATTTTGGTCCTAAGGCATTGATACGATAGGCCTTGTCACTTTCACTCTCACATAAATCAACAGCAGTATAGGCTGCGCAATTAATAATAATATCCGGTTTTACTTTTTTAATGTACTCATAGACTGCTGTCTCATTGGCGATATCAAGGGGCCATATCGCTTCCTCCGCCTTCCCTTTCCGACTGGTAATATACAATTTATAACTTTTCTTATCCCGAAGTATTTGGATCACAGCTCGTCCCAATTGACCATTCGCTCCGGTAATCAATACCCTTAGCATCGAACACTCCTTTTCTCCATAAAAAACTCATTTTCATCTTATGCATATTAGCCACACCATATGATTATGCGGGTTTTGGCGCTCAATAAGCGAATTCATCTATAGTATAATCAATTAAGGAATAAAATACAATCATTTTTGGCTTTCCTAACAGCTACAGAGACTTACCATAGTTATAAATAGGATTATGGTAGGTTTTCAACAACCTTAGCCATAATCCTATTCATATACTCTTATTATACACCTACAAACTTTCTTGGAACCTTAAGCTTAACTGAGCATTCCACCTAACATACCGCTTAGACCGCACATTACCAATACAGTAAATAATCCTCCCAATGGAAGTGGAGATACACGGTTCATTAGCAGGGAAATCAACATAAGAATAATAAAATACATTACTCCCATCACTAATCCCCATAAGAATTTTTTAACTTCAACCTTCTTTCCTACATAGAAACCAGCTAAAAAGGTTGATATAATATAAGCAAAATTAATTCCGCCGCTGATTACCATGCTAGGTAAATCAAGCTTTAACATAAGAAAAGATAAAATTAATAAAATAAAAGCAGTAATAATATAGGAAAATAAGAGCCCCTTAAATAAGTATATTATCTTAGTATTTTGACGGATTGCCTTATCCATTGGACACCTCCAAGTCGCTTATACTAGAATATATTATTCTTACAAGGAATATATTCGTATAGATAGACATGTTGGCGTTAAAAATCTAAAAACTATCATTCCTCTAGTAGACCATCTACAGAGTAATTGGTACTTGCATTCCATAAAAGCCACTCTTCATAACCAGCCTCATATACTCCATCTATTTGTGCCCTTACTTCTTCCCCTCCATAGACTTGATAATGCTTAATCCAGGAAGCGGTAAAGTCCTGAAGCCAGGGTCTAACTATAGCACGATGCTCCCCTTCCGGAATCTGCGATAATTTCTCTTTCGAAGCATTTAATACTTTACGTACAATTAAAAGAGGTTCCAAATCCGGATATTGTATCCCGTAGTTCCCTTCACCAAAATGGGAAGGATAAATCATTGGGCAAATATAATCCAGATATTTTGACATTTCAACATAATTCTGACCAACTAACCCAGCATCGATACTACTGCTAATAATAGTGCCATATACATCCGCTGATACAAATACACCAAGTGGTTTTAATTTCTCATATGCATACTTTGTAAATTCAATAATAATGTCTTCTTTTGTTTTCGTTTCAGCTTCCTCGCCAAAATCAGCTTCTGCAATGCCCTGACCAGTTGAGAAACGGATATAGTCAAATTGGATTTCATCAAAGCCGATCGCAGCTGCTTCGGTTGATACTTCAATCAGGTAATCCCATACTTCTTTCTTATAAGGATTTACCCAGCATTCGCCATTATTATCCCGGTATAGGGAACCATCCTTATTTTTAATTGCCAGTTCATGCTTCTGCTCTCCAAGATAAGGATCTTTAAATGCTACAATTCTTGCAATCAAATAAATATCCCTTTCCTTTAATTCTCTTACCAATGCTTCCATATCTGAGATCTGATTGGTAGTAGCATTAATTTCTTGGGCCTTCGGACTATTCATATGATATGAGATTTTACCAGTATCCCCTTTCACATCGATTACCATGGCATTAATTTCTGTATTATCAGCTATATCAATTAACCGGTTCATATCCTCAGATCCTGCTTTGGCTGAAGTAACATAGATTCCTTTAACCTTTACTGGGGTTCGTTCCTTAACTGGATTCTCTTCCACTTCTTCCACAATCGGTGTAACCGTGGGTGTCACGGTAGGGGTCGGTAATGGTGGAGTTTCATGATTTGAATTATTCTCTGTGGATATATCATCAGAAGCATCAATTTCTTCTAATTCATTTTTTTGCGATTTTTCTTTATTATCAAAATTAATTTGCGATTTAATGGCAAAAAAAACAGCTAGGCCGACTGCTAATGCCAGGATAACTGTTAAAATAATTTTAAACGCCTTGGAATTTCCTCTTCTCCTGCGATTTCTATAGGAACGTTTATAATCAATATACATATCTTTTCTTCTTTTCATGTTTTAATCCCCATTTTTCTTTTGCTTGTTATCGAGTTCTCATCTGTAATTATTATCTTCATTATTCATCCAATAATACTAAGTGTTTGGCATAATATAAAAATAGATTGATTCTATATTAAATCATTGCCATTCCATAGTCAAGAAATCAGAACTAGATCTTGTCAATATTGGAATTTTTTCTATCATTTAATATGCAAAATATAAGCCCCACTCTAAGGCTCTAGCTTTGAAGTGGGGCTATTTATTGTTCGACTTAAATTGTCTATGTATTTTATTAAACACCTTCACAATCTCTGGATCGAACTTTGTTCCAGAATCCATATTGATCAACTCAACACTTTGTTCATGTGAATAAGCATGCTCATAACCTCTTCCACTAATTAATGAATCATAGGTGTACACTAGAGATACTATTCTTGAACATAAAGGAATATCCGTACCTGTCAATTTTCTGGGATAGCCAGTCCCGTCCCAATTTTCATGATGCGACCAGGCTATGTTAATCGCCATTCGCCCGAATTGATTCTGTGCACTACCACTAAATATTTCCTTCAAAGTATTGGCACCGATAATCGTATGGGTTTTTATAATTTCGTTTTCTTCCTGTGTTAATTCGCATGTTTTTAATAATATACTATCTTTAATTGCAATCTTGCCGATGTCATAGAGTTGAGCAGCTAATTCAATAGTCTCAATGAAACTGGTAGATATCTCCTCCCTAAAACGGGGGGGACAAATACATTGCCATAGCCAACAACCTGCTATTCTTACCAATCCTCTCCAAATGATTAATACGCTTGTCACGCATCTTAACCAATCTGGTTAAGGCATGCATTATATTTATTTGTGCCTCATAGATAGTATTTAATTGATTGTTAATTATTTTATGTAGCCTTCTATTATATTCCTCTAACTCCTGTTGCATCCGATATATTTTTAATTGTGTATTAATGCGTATCGTTATTTCGTCCACATCAAAGGGCTGCGTAATATAGTCAATAGCCCCCAATTGAAAACATTTCGCTTTATCATCTCTGGAATAGTGAGAAGATACAAATATGATTGGGATTTCTTTGGTCTTCTTATTCTTCTTAAGCATTGCACAGAATTCAAATCCATTGATCTCAGGCATGGAAATATCAAGAAGTATCAGATGGGGCAATAAGGTGTTAATTGCGCTCATTGCCTGCTTAGCACTAGTTACCGGCCTGGCTATATACCCTGCTTTCCGTATTATTTCTGTAAGGATTAGAAGATTTGTATTAATGTCATCTACTACTAAGATATTAGCTTTCTTATAAGTAACATGCTCCATCTATATTACCTCATCTAATTTATTTTTTAATTTATCAAGAATCCTTATAGACTGTTCCTTCTTTTCTTTTCTTACTGCCAATACCAATGATAAACATATATTTCTCAACTCTATATTCTCTGTGGAGATCATTTCCTTAATGTATGAAGCATTATCTTCTGCTTTTTTCCAGCTTTCCATTTCTATGCAAATAATTAACTTTTCCAATCGATCAAATAATATATCTGCAACATTTTTCCGATCAGGTTTTCCTTCTAGCTCATTATACAAATGAATTTCTTCTGTATCTATACTATTATTTTTTGATTTATGGAAAATACGACTGATATAATCCGCCTCAGGAAAAACGGTGGTATCTTCCTCCAAATAAACAATTTCATTGTCATATGGTTCTAAATCTTCTTTTACTACTATATTCTCTTTTTCATTAGGAATTCCAAGCTTTATGTTAAAGGAAAAGGTACTTCCTTGATTTTTCTCACTCTCAACAGCGATGGTACCATTCATAGCCTCAATAATTAGTTTACTAATCGTCAGTCCTAGCCCAGTACCTCCATACCTTCTTGTAGATGAACCGTCCACCTGTGTAAAACTTTTGAATAATTGATCCCTTTCTTCAGGACTAATACCAATACCGGTATCGATGATCATAAAAAATAGCTCCACAGTTGTACTAGTCTCCGCTACTTTCACAATTTGAATCGCGATCTGCCCCGCAGAGGTAAACTTTATTGCATTGGATATGATATTATTTAAAACTTGTGCTAATCGAAACTCATCTCCAACAACATATTGCGGAATATCCTCTCCCACATTCACAATAAGCTTTAGTCCTTTCTCCTCAATGCTATTGTAATGCATAGATATAATACTTTTAATAAAATTCGGAAAATCAAACTCTCTCTGCTCCAAAACCATATTATTATTGGCTAGTTTCGAATAGTCGATAATATTATTAATTATAGTCTCCATTTTCAAACAAATACTATAAAGCATATTAAGTAAATCCAATTGTTTCGGTTTTAAGGACGTTTCAATCAATGCATTTGTTAAACCAATTATTCCATTTACCGGCGTCTTTAGTTCGTGTGTTATATTCGCTATAAAATCATTCTTAAATTTATCCATTGATTTCAATTCGTTCTTTAACTTTCTTATCTCCCGGAGTTTATCCTTTCTACCGGATATATTAGTTGCAATACATAATCCATAAGTTTTTGAAGTTCCAGGCCAGAAAGCTACACGCAAATCAACTGGAAAACAAGTCTTGTTTTTGCGGTATGCAACTGTCTCTGTCGTATAATTAAGATATCTGGAATTTATAATCAGCTTATTGTTATCTTTTTTTATTACTCGACGAAAGATACTAGCTATTGAAACCTCATTAAAACTATCATCATACCCCAATTCTTTTTTTGCCGCCTGATTATAATCAATGATTTTCCCATTTCTATCAAATAGCAAAAATATTTCTTGGCTATATTGATAGATTAATTGTAATTCCGTTTGAAGCATATTCTGCTCTCTTTTTTGCATTACCCCCATACCTCTTTCGAAATAACATAGACAAAAAACATCTTTGCATTTATGATAATATTAGCTATAAATTACTATTATTTCTAATTATATCATAATTTTTATTTTTAAAGTTGTCAATATTCTCTAACAATTACTGTTGCTTTTAT